>NZ_CALPCY010000076.1:0-17790 GCF_943193115.1 Otoolea muris | reverse complement strand
TAGCAGGCTGGCAGCAGGCGTGGTAATACCGTGGTAAAAACGTGGTGTTTACATGGGAATTTGAAAGCTGTATAATGATAACATGAAAAGAGTAGGCGATAGCTTAAACCGCAGCAGGCGGCAGCAGTAGCCTACTCTTTTTTGTTTTCATTCTTTAGCCTCTACCCAGCGCATGAAACTTAGGGCGCTGGGAATACAAAGGGAAAGGAGCGGGGACAGTATGAAAGCATGGGCTAAGAGTTTCTATCTATCGGCGGCGTGGGAGAATACCAGAGCCGCTTACTTAATGTCACAAGATTATATATGCGAGCGCTGCGGAGAGCCTGCAAAGGTGGCACACCACAAGCGCTACATAACACGGGCAAACATTAACGACGCAAACATAACGCTTAACTGGGATAACCTAGAGGCGTTATGCCAAGACTGCCATAATAAAGAGCATCATAAGCGAGCGCCAAAGCTGCGGTATGGATTTGACGCAGACGGGCGCATAGTCCCCCCTATCCAGAAAAATAATTAAAGGGGGAAAATACCGAGGGGGATACCCTAAAATTACCCTACGGGCGTGCGCATACGTGGTGTAGGGGGTGTGGTGGGCGCAGGAGAGGAAAGCGGGGTAAAAGGAATGGCGACAAAGACGGAAAAGACAAAAGAACAGCGAATTAAGTCCGAGAAGAGCAGGCTTAAGAAGATTTTCAAGGACTTAGACGAGAACAAGAAAAACTTAGTAACGCCGCTGATAGAAAAGGCTGCATTTATGAGCGTGGAGCTGGACGACTTGCAGGAAACCATAGAGCAGGACGGCTGGACGAGCGAGTATAAGAACGGCGAGAACCAGTACGGGACAAAGAAAAGCCCAGAGGCAGAAACGTACATAGCTTTAAGCAAGAATTATGCAGCAGTCATAAAGCAGCTGACCGATTTAGTGCCAGCTGCGAAACGGAAGAAAAGCAGGCTAGAGGCGCTGCGGGAAGAGTAGGCAAAAGTGCCGTATAAAAACTATATCTATGAGTACCACGCTAAGATTACCAGCGGCGAAATTGTAGCGGGAAAGTGGATAAAGGAAATATATAAAATCATTGTAGGCGGGCTGGAAAAGCAGGAATATTTTTTCAATGCAAAAGCGGCAAACAAGGCTATAAAATTCATAGAGAACTTTTGCCACCACAGCAAGGGGCGCAATGATTTAATCAAGTTGGAGCTATGGCAGAAAGCCATAGTTTCTATCATTTTTGGCATACAAGACGCAGAAAAAACACGCATTTTCCGTGAGATTTTTATAGTAATTGGCAGAAAAAACGGAAAATCTTTGTTTGCATCTGCGATTATTGCATACATGGTATACCTAGAGCCAGAGTACGGGCAGGAAATCTATTGCTTAGCGCCAAAGTTAGACCAGGCAACGCTTGTGTATGACGGATTTTATAAAATGGTGCAGGCAGAGGACGAGCTAAACGAGCTGGCGAAAAAGCGGCGC
Organism: Otoolea muris; assembly: GCF_943193115.1. Taxonomy (NCBI): domain Bacteria; kingdom Bacillati; phylum Bacillota; class Clostridia; order Lachnospirales; family Lachnospiraceae; genus Otoolea; species Otoolea muris. The sequence continues at coordinate 16,313 of NZ_CALPCY010000076.1, read as the reverse complement.
AGCGATATTTATTACGAGGAAACAAACAGCTTTGTAAAGCCTATCGCATTTAACGCCAAGAAGTCTGACGGCTTTAACCCGCAGCTGGTGGTATGTGACGAAATGGCGGCATGGAGCGGCGACGCAGGGCTAAAACAGTATGAGGTTATGAAGTCTGCTTTAGGCGCACGCCGCCAGCCTATGATTTTGTCTATCAGTACCGCAGGCTACATAAACGACAGCATATACGACGAGCTGATGAAACGCAGCACCAGCTTTTTAAAGGGTAACAGCAAGGAAAGGCGGCTTTTGCCGTTCTTATACATGATAGACGACGTGGAAAAGTGGAACGATATAGAAGAGCTTAAGAAAGCTAACCCTAACATGGGGGTATCTGTACCAGAGAGCTTTTTCATGGACGAGATAGCGGTAGCAGAAAACAGCTTAAGCAAGCGGGCAGAGTTTTTAACAAAATATTGCAATATCAAGCAGAACAGCTCTATTGCATGGCTGGAATATGCGACGGTGGACGGCGCAGGCATTGAAAAGACCTTAGAGGACTTTAGGGACTGCTACGCCGTGGGCGGCATAGACTTAAGCCAGACAACGGACTTGACCGCAGCCAGCGTGGTAATTGAAAGGGACGGCGTGCTTTATGCGTTCACTCAATTCTTTATGCCACGGGGCAGGGTGGAAACCTTGCAGGCTACGGACGGCGTGCCGTATGACATTTTTGTTAAAAAGGGGCTGATAACCTTAAGCGGCGACAACTACGTAGACTACCACGACGTATACGCATGGTTTACGGGGCTGGTGGAAAAATACGGCATTTACATACTCAAAATAGGGTATGACCGATACATGGCAAAATATCTGATTGAGGAATTGAAAGACTACGGTTTCCAGACAGACGACGTACATCAAGGGGAGAACTTAACGCCAGTCATACGGGAGTTTGAGGGTATCATAAAGGACGGCAATTTCAAGATTGCAGACAACAATTTACTAAAGACACATTTCTTGAATGTTGCGCTTAAGCACAACATGGAAACAAGGAAATTCAGACCGATAAAGATAGAGCAGCGGGCGCATATCGACGGCTTTGTATCCGTCATAGACGCTATGACGGTAAGGCAGAAATACTGGGAAGAGTGCGGCGAGCTGCTTAAAAACGCCGCATAGAAAGGAGAGTGGACGGTATCAAATTCTTAGACTATCTTTTTCATGGTAAAGAGCTGCGCTATATTGACAGCTATTTTAAGATGCTGAACGGGTACAGCCCGACGTTTACCAGCTACAGCGGCGGCGTATATGAAATGGACTTGACCAGAACGGCAGTAAACAGCTTTGCCACGCATTGCAGCAAGCTAAAGCCAGAGATAGAGGGCAGCGCACTAAAGCGGCTGGAAAAGACGCTACAGCAAAAACCTAACTATTTCATGGATACGACAAAATTCATAAAGAGGCTGGCGACCTATGTAGCGGTGGAACACACCGCTTTTATTGTGCCAGTAGAGGACAGATACGGCACGCTTATTGGCTGGTATCCCCTGCGGGCGCAGCGCTGCGAGGTAGTAGAGGCGGCGGGGCAAGTGTACTTACGGTATCTTTTTGGGAACGGGGAACACGGCGCTATCGAGTTTGAGCGTGTGGGGATTATGACGGACTTTGAATATACAGACGACCTTTTCGGAGAGGATAACCGCACGCTTAAGCCGACAATGCAGCTGATACATACGCAGAATGAGGGCATTATAAACGCCGTCAAAAATTCTGCAAATATCCGTTTTCTGGCAAAGGTGGCAAATATGCTGAAACCAGAGGACATAAAGAAAGAGCGGCAGAGGTTTACCGAGGAAAACTTAAGCGCAGAGAATGACAGCGGCATGATTATCTATGACAACAAATTCAGCGAGCTTAAGCAGGTGGAAAGCAAGCCGTACACGCCAAACGCCTTGCAGATGCAGAACATACAAGAGAATGTATGCACGCACTTTGGTACAAACATGGATATTCTGCAAAACAAATTCAATGAGGAAACGTGGAACGCCTACTATGAGGGGAAGATAGAGCCGTTTGCGATACAGCTATCGCTTGTAATGTCAAACATGAGCTTTACGGAGCGTGAGAGGGCGTGCGGTAATGCTATCATGTTTTCCGCTAATCGCCTACAATATGCCAGCAACGCAACAAAGCTGCAAGTAAGCACGCAGCTTTTTGACCGTGCGCTGCTTAACCGCAACGGCGTAATGGATATATGGAACATGGCGCACGTTGAGGACGGCGACAAGTATTATATCCGCAAGGAATACACGGAGATAAGCGAGCTGAAGAACAGCGGGGAAAAGCCGCAGATAATCATACAGCAAGCGCCGCAGGCGGGGCAGCAGGCAGCAGAGCCAGCAAAGGACGCACAGCAGCAGGAAACGCCGCCAGAGCCGACAGAACCGCCGCAGGACGGCAGCGGAAAGAAAGAGGGTGTAAAAGATGCCGATTAAGAAAGAACGGGAATATAGGGCGCTGGCTGCGCCTCTGACCGCTGGGGCTGCCGCAAAGCGGATACAGACGGATTATTACGTAGAGGGGTACGCTACCACGTTTGATGCACCGTATCTGCTATATGAGTTTGAGGACAGCACAAAGATTTACGAAAGAATAGACGCACACGCACTGGACGGCGCAGACATGGGCGACGTTATCATGCAGTACGACCATGCGGGCAGGGTATTTGCCCGCCAGTCAAATAAAACACTTATCCTAGTCCCAGACCACAAGGGGCTTTTAGTTGCCGCCGATTTAGGCAGGACGGACTTAGCCCGTGGGCTATACCAAGACATAGAGGCAGGCATGATAAACAAAATGTCATGGGGCTTTACGGTGGCAGAGGAAAGCTACGACAGACAGACGCACACAAGGACTATCATAAGAATTAAAAAGGTTTATGACGTATCAGCGGTTAGCATACCAGCAAACAGCGGTACGGAAATAAGCGCCCGTGCTTTTGCTGATAGGAGTTATGAGCAGGAGCGGCAGGAGTTGCTACAGAGGCGCATAAACTTACTAAAGATTAGGACGAGCTTATAAAAATCAAAAAAGAAAAGGAGAAATGACAATGCATCCGAGATTGAAAGAAATTGAAACCAGATTAGCCCAGATTAGAGGGGAATTAACCACGAGGGCGGCAGAACTGAAAGACGAGGAAATAGCGGCGCTGGAAAGCGAGGTAACAGCCTTGCAGGAAGAGCGGGCGGCGATTATTGCGGCGGCTGAACGGCGCAATAGCTTACTTGCCAGAATTGCGGCGGGCGAAACCGTAGGCGACGAGGCAGGCGACGGGAGCGGCGCAGCGCCCACATTGCTTAGAAACTTTGCAGGGGCAGCAGGCGAGGGGCAGGACGACGGCGACAAGTACGGCAGCATGGAGTACCGTAAAGCATTTATGCAGTATGTGTGTAGGGGCGAGGCGCTGCCGAAAGAGTACAGAGCCGACGCAGTAAGCAAGACAACAGATGTAGGGGCAGTTATCCCTACCACGGTGCTTAACCAGATTGTAGAAAAGCTGGAAAGCACGGGCATGATTTTAGCGCTTGTAACCAGAACGGCGTATAAGGGCGGCGTATCTATCCCCGTATCCACCGTAAAGCCTATGGCAACATGGGTAAATGAGGGCAAGGGCAGCGACAAGCAGAATAAGGACATCAAGAAAGACGGCATGATTACCTTTGCATACCATAAGCTGCGCTGCGCAGTAGCCGTATCTCTGGAAGTTGACACAATGGCTATCAGTGCTTTTGAAAGCCTGCTTATCAACAACATTGTAGAGGCTATGACAAAGGCGTTAGAGCAGGCTATCATTGACGGCGACGGCAGCGGGAAACCGAAAGGCATTTTAGCGGAAACGCCAGCAGAGGGGCAGAAAGTGGAGAGCGCCGCACCGTCATACAATGATTTGATTGCAGCAGAGGCGGCGTTACCGCTGGCTTATGAGAACGGCGCTAAGTGGTGCATGAGCAAAAAAACCTTTATGGCGTATGCGGGGATTACGGACAGCAACGGGCAGCCGATAGCCAGAGTAAACCACGGCATAGCAGGAAAGCCAGAGCGCACGCTTTTAGGCAGGGAAGTAGTGCTTTGTGATTATGTGGCGGCATACACAAAGACGCTGGCGGCTGGCACGGTATTTGCATTTCTTTTCAATTTCAAGGACTATGTGCTTAATACCAACTACGCTATGGGCGTTAAGAAGTATGAGGACAACGACACAGACGACCAGATTACAAAGGGTATCATGCTGGCAGACGGCAAGGTAGTTGACAAAAACAGTCTGGTAACAATCGAGAAGATAGCGGCAGCGTAAGGAAAAAATACGGCGGCTGGCGTGCCTGCGCTGGCTGCCAGAAATGAGGTAAAGGGCATGAAAGGACATTTAGACGCAGAGCAGCTGAAAAGCATGGATTATAAGAGCTTGCAGGCTTTGGCAAAGGATATGGGCGTAAGCGCTGCTGGAAAGGCAGAGGATATTATAGCCAGAATTGCAGCAGTAGAGGTGGACGTACCAGAGGGAGAGCTTACAGAAGAGGAAAAGGCGCTTTTTGAGGCAGAGGCGGCACGGCAGGAAGAGGAACGGGCAGCAGGCGGGCAGACAGTGGAAGAGGCAGAGGACACCGCAGGAGAGCCGCAGACGGGGCAGGAAACGACGGAAGAGGGCGCAGCAGAGGAAAATACCAAAGATGCCAAAAAGCCGCAGGAAGAGGCAGGAAAGGCGGCAGGGCTGGTAAAGGTAAAAGCCGTCACAAGGTTTTTAGACAAGCAGCTTAACCAGATTAAGGACGCAGGAGAGGCTTACAGCGTAAGCGGGGAACGTGCGGCAGAGCTGGCGGCAGCAGGTGTGGCAGAGATTGTGGGATAACCAGAAAGAGGGTGCAGCGCATGGCAGCAGATGCCACAACATTAACAGAGAAAATGCGGGCGGCGCTGCGTATCAGCAGCACAAGCGAGAAAATAACGGCAGAAATTGAGGACTGTATAGCCGCCTGCAAAGCTGACCTTGCAAACGACGGCATAAAAGCTATTGACGGGGGCGACGCACTGATTATAAGGGCGGTAACGCTTTACTGCAAGGCAGAATTTGGCTATAACGACAAAGCGGAGAAGTTTAGGCAGTCATACGACACGCTGAAAATGCGGCTTGCTTTGTCGCAGGAGTACAACACAGCGCCGCCAGTGTCCGAAACGGACACCGAGGGCGCAGAAAGCGGGGCATGATATGGCAGCATGGGCAGACGAGCTTACACTTATCAGCCAGCAGCCGCCAGACGAGCGGGTAAATGCTGGCGGCTTTGAGAATGAGCAGCAGGAAAGCGCCCGTACTGTTTTCTGCAACAAGAAGAAAGTAGGCTACAGCGAGTATTTTAAGAGCCAGCAGACGGGCAAGGTGGTAGAGGCAAAATGCGAGGTACATAAGGCAGACTATGAGGGCGAGGACACCGTAGAAATGGACGGGCGGCGCTTTTTCGTGCTTAAGACCTACGACATAGACGACGATACCATAGAGCTTACGCTTACGGATTTGCGGAACAAGGACAAGGGGGCGTAGGAGTGGCAGAGTTTAGCACAACGGGGCTAGAGGACGTGATAGAGGCTTTTAGCAGGAGAGAGCAGGCTACCGTAGAGGCAGTGCCGAAAATGCTTAAGGCGGGCGCAGACGTGCTGGTAGAGGCACAGAAAGCAGAGGCGCAGGCTATGGGGCTGCATGAAACGGGCGGCTTTATCAATTCTATCAAGGCTACTGCGGTAAAGGGCGACAGCACGGAAAAGCATATTGATGTTTTCCCGCAGGGCAGGGCGAAACACGGAAACGACAGAAAGGGCGACAGAGGAAATGTGCGCTATGCGACTATCGGATTTGTGGCAGAGTACGGGACGAGCAGCCAGCAGCCACGCCCGTATATGACCGTGGCAAACGAAAAGGCGCATGAAAAGGTAGTAGAGGCACAGCGGGAAGTATGGGAGCGTGAAACGGGACAATGAGCAGCATAAAAGAGATTTTAGAGAGCGCAGGGCTGCCAGCACAGCGGGGCGTATATACTGGCAGATGCAAGCCGAAAGCCTATTATACTTTCCTGCGGCTGAATGGCGGCGCTGCCGTAAGCGCAGACGACGCAGAGAGCGAAAGCAAGGAAATGTATAGGGTAACGCTTTTCTATAAGGGCGACTATGAGGCACAGCTTAAGAAAACTCTGGAAGTGCTGCGGGCGGCAGATTTTTACATTAACAGCGTGGATATGGAAAGCTACGAAACAGAAACGGGGTACTGGCTAGTGCCTATCACAATCGAGATATTAAAGGAGTGAAAAGACAATGACACTGGGATTAAGAGATTTATTTTACGCAGTATGCACAGAGGCAGACGGCGTGGAAACTTACGGAACGCCTAAGAAAATGGCAGAGGCTATGACGGCTGATTTATCTGTAAAGACGGCAGACGGCAGCTTATATGCAGATGACACGTTGAGTGAAAGCGTATCCGAGTTTGCCAGCGGCACACTTAAGCTGGGAGTAAAAGACCTTACGCCGGAAGTGCTGGCAGAGGTACTGGGGCAAATGGTAGACCAGAATAAGGTAGTATGGGCTGGAAAAGACGACGAGCCGCCGTATGTGGCTATCGGCTTTAGGGCAAAGAAAACGGGCGGGCGTTTCCGCTACGTCTGGCTGCTTAAAGTTAAGTTTAAAGTGCCGTCTGAAAAGTACGAAACCAAAGGGGAAAGCATCAAATTCAACACGCCAGACATTGAGGCGGATTTTACCGCAAGAAAGAAAGACGGGCGCTGGAAAGCGGACTTTGTAGGCACAGAGGAAAGCGACGCAGCTAAGACGTGGTTTACAGAAGTGCCAGAGCCAGCGGAAACCATAACAGAGGCATAAAAAAACAGAATAAAAGGGAAAGGAGAAAAGGCGCAGCGTATGGCTGCGCCTTAATTTGTTGATATGAGCGCAATTAAAGACGGCGGATATACAGTAACGCTGAAAGGGAAAGAGTACAGACTTCTTTTTACCCTTAACGCACTGGACGAGATACAGACGAAATTTGGCGGCTATGACAAGCTGGACGAGGTTTTTAACCAGAGTAACCCAGACTGGGTAAAGGATACAAAGTGGCTGCTTACAATGCTTATCAATGAGGGGCTTTTAGAAGAGGACGAGAACGCCCAGCTTTTCACAGAGCAGCAGATAGGCAGGCTAATACATATAGGCAATCTGGCAGAGGTGCAGCGGGCTATTTATGCGTCGTTTGCGGCAGGGACGGCAGGCGACGGAGAGGACAGCGGGGACACCGAAAAAGAGGGCAGCAAAGAGGCGGGGGAAACGGCAGCCGTGCAGGAAAGTTAGATACTGCACGGCTTTTATATATCGCTATGGTACTGCTGGGGTATAGGGAGCGTGAGGCATGGAGAAAAACGCCATACCAGATTGTGACACTATTCAGATACCACAAGGAATATAACCCGCACATTTTCAAGCAGGAAAAGGCAGCAGTGCCGCAGGCGGTAGAGGAACTGGACGACATTGACATAGCACTAGGGGGCTTTTAATTCATGGCAGACAAGACGGAGAACATCAAAACACGCCTATCTTTTGACGGCGAGGCAGAGTACAAGGCAGCCTGCAAGGAAATTAACAGCACCCTAAAAGTGCTTAATTCCGAAATGAAACTTGTAACCGCTGAATATAGGGACAATGCAAACAGCGCAGAGGCGCTAAAAGCAAAGCAGAGCGTATTACAGCGGACGTATGACGAGCAGGCAAAGAAAGTAAAGGAAACCGAGCAGGCTTTAGAGAAATGCAGGCAGGCGACGGGGGAGAACAGCGAAGAGAGTAAAAAGCTGGAGGCACAGCTTAATTATCAGAGGACGGCGCTTGTAAGGACAGAGCAGGAGCTTAACAAGACCGCAGACGAACTGGAAAAGGCAGAAAACGCAGCAGACGAGCTGGGCGAAGAGATAGAGGAAAGCGGGCAGCAGGCAGAGGACGCAGGCGGCAAGTTTTCTGGGCTGGGCGGCATTTTAGGCGGGCTGGGCGGCGTTATGGCAAAGGGCGTGGCAGTTATTGGGACGGCTGCGGCTGCAATCGGTACAGCGGTAGTGGCTGGGCTGGGCTATGCCGTAAGCCAAGCGGACGAGGCAAAGGGCGCTTTAAATGATTTCTGCGCAGCCACGGGGACGGCTACAGAGGACGCAGGGCAGTACAAGCAAGTTATGGAGAATATCTATAACGCAAATTTTGGCGAGGGATTTGAGGACATAGCGGCAGCTATGGCAGAGGTACGGCAGCAGGCAGGCGACTTAGGGGCAGACGAGCTGGAAAAAATGACAACCAACGCTTTAGCGCTGCGTGATACGTTTGATTTTGACGTAGCGGAAAGCACCAGAGCCGCCACACAGCTTATGCAGAAATTCGGCTTATCATCTGACGAGGCATATAACCTTATTGCGCAGGGCGCACAGAACGGGCTTAACAAGAACGGGGATTTGCTGGACGTTATCAACGAATACAGTAACCAGTATTCGCAGGCAGGGCTAAGCGCAGAGGATATGTTTAACTCTATCGCTAACGGCGCTGCTACTGGCGTATGGAGCATAGACAAAATGGGCGACGCTTTTAAGGAATTTAGTATCCGCATGAATGACGGGACGGCAAACGAATACCTTACAAGTCTGGGGCTTAATGCAGACGAGGTAGTAGGGAAATTCCAAAAGGGCGGCGACAGCGCAAAAGAGGCTATGAGACAGGTAAGCGAGGCGCTTAAGAACTGCGACGACAAGAGCCTACAGTATACGGCGGGCGTGGGCTTAATGGGTACTATGTGGGAAGATATGGGCGCTGATGCCTGCACGTCGCTTATGGACGTTGAGGGGCAGATAAGCAAGACCACGGACGCTATGGGGAAGATTAACGCCGTAAAATATGACACATTTTCAGAGGCTATGCAGGGCGCAGGCAGGATACTACAGACCAGCTTTATTATGCCGATAGGCGAGCAGGCGCTACCGATTTTCAGCCAGTTTGCAAACGAGCTGGCGCAGGGTGCGGCAGAGGCGGGCGGCGATATGGGGAAAATGGCGCAGAGCTTTGGCGACGCATTAGGAAACATGGTAAACGGGCTGGCAGAAATGCTGCCACAGATTACCAGCTTTGCCGTAGAGCTTGTAAGCGGGCTTGTGGACGGCATTGTAGAGAGTGCGCCAGCAATCGTGCAGGCGGGCGTAGGAATGATTACGGGGCTTGCGGACGGCATTGTAGAGGCGATACCGACGCTGGCAGAGAGCGCAACAGAGATAATAGCAACGCTGATTAACGGCATTGTAGAACTAATACCGACGCTGGCAGAGGGCGCAGTACAGATTATTGCGGGGCTGGCAAAAGGGCTGGGGGAGGCACTGCCAGAGCTGATACCAAGCGTAATAGACGCAGTGCTTACCATAGTGGATACGCTGATAAACAACGTGCCTATGCTGATAGACGCAGCCTTACAGCTTGTAACGGGGCTTGCAGACGGGATTATAGCGGCGCTGCCAGTCATCATAGAGAAACTGCCGCAGATTATAACCAGCATAATAAATGCGCTGGTAGAGGGCATACCGCTTATTTTGGAGAGCGCAGGCGACATTATAGTAGCGCTTGTGGACGGCATTATAGATGCAATTCCGCTGCTTATAGCGGCAGTACCACAGATTATTGTAGCCATTGCAGAGGGGCTTATAACGGGGCTGCCTAAAATTGTGGCGGCAGCAGGGCAGCTTGTGACGACGATTTTAAACAAGCTAAAGGAACTGCCAACACAGATACCGCAGGCGATAGCGGCGGGCGTGGAAAAAATAGCCGAGTGGGGCGCAAGCATGAAAGAAAAGGGCGGCACTGTCATTACAGAGTTTGTAACAAAGGTTATAGACGTTGTAAAGGAGCTGCCGCAGAAAATCTGGAACGGTATAGTAGATGCCGTTACCAGAGTAGCCACATGGGGCTTGAATATGCAGACCAAAGCGAAAGAAGTAATGAACACAATGCTTACAAACATTGTAACCATTGTGAAAGAAACGCCGCAGAAAGTCTGGAACTGCATAGTAGATGCCGTAAATAAAGTAGCCACATGGGGCTTGAATATGCAGACCAAAGCGAAAGAAGTAATGAACACAATGCTTACAAACATTGTGACCATTGTAAAGGAAACGCCTGCTAAAATCTGGAACTGCATCATAGGCGCAGTTACCAAAGTGGCTACGTGGGGCGCAAACATGGTGGCAAAAGCAAAAGAGGTAATGAACACAATGCTTACGGGCATTGTAACCATTGTGAAAGAAACGCCTGCTAAAATCTGGAACTGCATCATAGGTGCAGTTACCAAAGTAGCCACATGGGGTAGCAATATGCTGAACAAAGCCAGAGAGGTAATGAACAGCATGGTTACTGGCATTGTGAATATCGTAAAAGAAACACCGCAGAAAATCTGGAACGCCATAGTAGGCGCAGTTACCAAAGTGGCTACGTGGGGCGCAAACATGGCAAACAAAGCCAGAGAAGTAATGAACAGCATGGTTACTGGCATTGTGAACATTGTAAAAGAAGTACCACAGAAGATTTACAACAGTATTTCTGCCGCCATATCCAAAGTAGCCCAGTGGGGTACAGAGGTAAAGAATAAAGCGGTAGAGGGTATGAATAACTGCGTGAACGGCATTAAAAATGCGTTTTCTAATATCGGTAGCTCTTTTGCTGACATAGGCAGTAACATTGTGCATGGTATCTGGAACGGCATAAGCAACGGGTGGAGCTGGCTAAAAGATAAAGTTTCAAGCCTTGCAAACAGCCTGCTAGATGCAGCAAAGAGCGCTTTAGGGATTGCCAGCCCGTCAAGGAAATTTAGGGACGAGGTAGGCGTATTCATGGCGCAGGGTATCGGCGTGGGCTTTTCTGATGAAATGGGGAAAGTAAACAAGCAGATAGAGGACAACATACCGCAGGAGTTTGATATAGGCGCAAAAGTCAATGTAGACAAAGATTTTACGTATGACTGGAACGGCGACGGAAACCCGAAAAAGCCAAAGCCGAAAGGCGGCGGGGCAGCAGGCGGCTTTACCGTGATACAGAACATTTACGCAAATACAACAGATTACGCAAAGCAGCAAAAAGAGGCTGCAAGGCAATTTAGAATGATAGCAAGGACGGTATAGGGCATGGAAAACGAAAAGCTGATATTTACAAATTCACGGGGCGAGAGCCTAGAGCTGGGGACGGACAGTATATTTTTCTGTAACGTAAGCAAGGACGTAGGCGGCATAGCGGGCGTTACGAATGTCATTTACAGTACAAACAGCATGGGGCAGCACGGCGACACATACGTAGGGCAGCGCATAGAGGCACGAGATATGGATATTTTAGGGCATATTAACACACGGGACAAGGCGCAGGCATTACAGCTGCGCCGCCAGATGCTTAAAATACTTAACCCAGAGCTGGGCGGCACTCTGACTTATGAATATGGCAGCTTTAAGCGTGTGATAAATTGCAGGACGTTTGGAGAGCCGAAGATAGAGAGAAAAAGCGTGCTGTATGAATTTGCTTTCCAGCTAGAGTGCCTTAACCCGTTCTGGCGTGAAGAGGACGAAACGAAAGAGGATATAGCAAGCTGGGTGGCTGCCTGGCATTTCCCCTGCGTGATTGACAAGGACGACAGTAAAAGCATGATATTTGGATACAGAGCCGAGAGCGTGATAGTGGACTGTTATAACGAGGGCGACGTATCAACGGGTATGCGCATACGGTTTACGGCGCTGGGGACGGTAAGCAATCCTATACTGCTAAACGTGGATACAGAGGAATTTATACAAGTAAATGCAGTGATGCAGACGGGCGACGTAATAGAGATTAACACGAAATACGGCAGCAAGGGCGCTAAGCTGATACGGGACGGGAAAGAAACGGACTATTTTCGCTATATCGACGTAGACAGTACCTTTATGCAGCTTGCCATAGGCGACAATAATTTTCGGTATGATGCAGCAGGCGGCGTAAATTCGCTGGAAGTGGCGATTTTCTACAATAAGGAATTTTTAGGAGTGTGACGGCATGGAGATTAGGGTATTTGACAAGACGGTAGAGCCGCTGGGGACGATAGACGAAATGGCAAGCCTGCTATGGCACACGAAATACTTTGACGTGGGTACATTCAGCCTGCTTGCGCCGATTACGGACAATAACAGCCGTTTGCTGGTAGAGGGCAACATACTTACCAAGCACGACGGCAAAAAGGAAGTACAGACCGCAGACGGCGGGATATGGCGCAGGGCTGCGCAGATTACCTACGTACATATAACCAAAGACGAGAACGGGCTAGAGCAGCTAGAGGCGCAGGGCTATATGTTGAGCCGCTGGCTTAACAAGCGCTGCATCTGCCCGCAGATTGTGGCGACAGCCACGAACCAGAGCCTTATAAACACAATGGTAACAAAGAACTGCGGCAGCGGGGCGGGCGCAAAGCGGCGTTTCCCGCAATTTGTTATACTGCCGCAGGATACCATAGCGGGCAGCAGCGTTGAGTACGCAAACGAGGTATACGCAAAGCTGGGGCAGGAAGTAAAGGCGAGGGCGCAGGCTGGCAAGCTGGGCTATGACATTCTGGTAAACGAAAGAGAGAAGAAATACGGCTTTTATCTGTATAAGGGCAAAGACCTTACGGCGGCAAACAATGACGGTAACACGCCCTGCATATTTTCCCGTGACTTTGACAACGTGAATGAGCAGGAATACACAGCCAGTATAGAGAACTGCGGGAACTTTATCTATGTGCAGGGGGCGGCAGACGACAACGGCAGCCAGCCCGTAGTTACCGTGGACGGAGAGGGCGCAACGGGCTTAGAGCTGGAAGAGGTTTTTTGTGATGCCACGGACATAGCAAGGAAGTACCAGAGCGGGGAAACAGAGGTAACAATACCGCTTAATACCTATCTGGCTATGCTTAGAACAAGGGGCGGCGCAGAGCTGGAAAGCTACGGGAAAACGATAAACTTTGTGAGTACCATAAACACAAATTCTAACTTGAAATTCAAGAGCGATTTTGATTTAGGCGACCGTATCACTTGCAAAGAGGAAAAGTGGGGGATACAGATAGACGCACGCATAACAGAAGTGACAGAAACGTACCAGAAAGGCGAGGAAACCATAGAGGCGACTTTTGGGGACAGCCTGCCTACGCTGGTAGACCAGATAAGGAAAGTGAGGTAGAGGGAATGGCAGACAGCTTACCGTTTAACGCCATAAAGGTAGATGGAGAATTTGACAGGGTATTTAAAGCCGAGGACTGGGCGTGGTATTTTGCCACGTTCTTAGCAAGCGGCGTATTCCCAAAGCCGAGCGACGGGCTGCAAGTAGTGGCACATAGCGGCATGGAAATAAGGGTAAATATGGGATACGCCTTTATAAACGGGTACGCCTTTAGAAACCCAGTAAGCAAGGGCGTAATGCTGGATAGGGCAGAGGGGGCGCAGAATAGGGTAGACAGAGTGGTAGTGCGCTGGGACTTAGTACTGCGGGACATTTACATAGACGTGCTTAAGGGTACGCCGTCTGCAAAGCCAGTGGCAGCAGCCTTAACCCGTAATACGGAAGTCTGGGAGCTGGCGCTTGCGGACATTTACGTAGGCAAGGGCGTAACAAAGATACTGACGCAGAACATCACAGACCAGCGCTTTAATAGTGCCGTCTGCGGCATTGTAGTAGGGACGGTAAAGGAAATAGACGCAAGTGTACTCACAAAGCAGTTTACGGACTTTTTCAATACCTACAGCGCAGCCGTGCTGGACGAGTTTAGCGTATATAAGCAGAACATGGAAAAGTACCTTACAGAGCTGGCGGGTATATATGAAAGCTACGTAACCCAGACAGAAAGCCTTTTCACACAGTACGAAAGCCAGTTTAACGAGCGCTACACAACGTTTGAGAACACATTGAACAACTGGGACGAAGAGCTTTTGAAAGCCTATACTGCTTTTATGGCAAATATGCAGCTTTTCCAGACAGAGGCGCAGAACGATTTTAACGCATGGTTTGAGGCTATCAAGGGGCAGCTGGGGGAAGATGCGGCAGGGCAGCTACAGCTTGAAATAGACGGGCTTACGGCAGCAGTGCAGGAGCTTACGCAGGCGGCAGCGGCAGGAACGGCAGAAACGAAAGAGGCACTTAAGGGGCTGGAAGAGCGGGTAAAAAGGATAGAAAGCGGCTGGGGCATTGATTATAAGCACGACGCAGTATTAGGGCTTTGCTACATGGGCGCAGCCTACATGAGCCAGCATTACGAAAGAGAGGTAGACACGGCAGTATTAGGGCTTGCTTATGCAGGCAATTCCTATCTTGCAAATACATTTTAGGAAAGGTGGCAGACCATGAAAGGATTTCCAAAGACATTAAAGACCAAAGAGGACTATTACAACTGCCTTGCTATGGTGGCGGCTGGGGAGCTGGCGGCGGCTGATTTGCTGGCAAAGATTGAGAGCGCAGAGGCGCAGCGCTACATACAGTGTGCAGTAGTGGCGGCGCAGCCAGAAAAGAAAGCCGTAACGCTTATTTACTGCGACGAGGCGGCGGCAGGCATGAAGTTTACGGCGGGCGGCGTATCTGGCACGGTGCAGGCAGTGACGCACGTACAGAGCGACGAGGCGCAGGAGGCAGGAGAGGCAGCAAATGACCGCACGGTGCTTACGCTGTCTAAAGCGGTGGCGGCTGACTGCGCCGTGATTGCGCTGGAAACGGCAGAAACCGTGGCAGGCATGACAACTGACGACATTACAGCATTGAAAGGAGTGTTAAAACAGTATGAGTAGGTTAATGGTTGACGACGTGACAAAGACCGACGCAAGGGCGCTTTTGAACGTAAACAAAATGGCTATGATTAGCGATATTGTAGCGCCCAGCAACGAGTATATGTACGCCAGTGGCGCAAACGAGCTGACGGTAGTAGAGGGCTGCGTTATCGCAGTGGGCGGCGCTGGCATATTTAAGACGGGAAACACAGTGCTTACGGCTGCTAATCTGGACGTAGGCAGCGCTTTTGCCGTGGGTAATGATTACTACGTATATATCTGCGACAGCAGGATTGATGCGGCAGACGAGCGGTATATCATTTCCCTTAATTCCACGTACCCTAATGGCTGGAACGCAAGCAACAGCCGAAAAATAGGCGGCTTTCATTACGGGCGCTGCCGTAAGGTAGACGGCAATTTGCAGCCCGTGAACAGCAGCGGCGTTATCTTTGGCACTGGCTGGGAAAGCGCAGTAAGCAGCGGCATTGTGCCACGTTCTGTATGGACGCTGGGACACCGCCCGAAATGCAGCCCAGAGGGTATGGTATATCTGGGCGGCGGCACATGGGTAGACATTTACCTTAACAGCGACGACGGCGCAAAGGGCTTAAAGTCCTCTTACAACTGCGCACCCGCCACGGGTACAGAGGGGCTGAATTGGTACAATTTTGTAGAACGTCTGGCAAAGAGCGGTAAGCGCCTGCCAGATTACAGCGAGTTTTGCGCCTACGCTTTTGGCAGCCCGCAGGGATTGGATAACGCAAATACAAACGCATGGACGGCGACCACGAATACGGGCAGGGGCGTTACGGGCAGCGTGGTTAATGCTGTTTCTGCCGTAGGCTGCGTAGATGCCGTGGGGCGTGTTTGGGAATGGCTTAACGACCTTATCACAAGGGCAGAACACGCCACAAATGCAGATTACCACCCTACAGCAGCGTGGGGCTGGGATAAGAAAACGCCGCTTAAGACGGGCGAGAAAAATTACGACGTTGGCAATATCTATCAGTATTACGCATATTCTGTGGCGGCGCTGATGGCGGGCGGCAACTGGCACTATGGCGCTAGTGCGGGCGCACGTGCCGTGAATTGCAGCATTTGCCCGTGGAACGTCGACGGCAGCATTGGCGGGCGTGGGGCGTGTGACTCCATGTAGACGGCGGGCGAAAGCCCAGCCGACTACTACGGGGGGTGCAAAATGACGGCGCAGGCAAAAACAGACCAACTACACCAGAAAATATATGATTTCCTGCTATACATATATCCGCTGCTAAGCAAGTACCCGAAATTTGAAAAATTCAGCCTGCAAACAGCAACCAGAAACGCAATACTGGAAATGCTGCAAGAGGTAATCAAGTGGGACAAGACGGCGACGAAAAGCCACCTATACGCAGCGGATACGGCACTACAGCAGAGTAAGGAGCTGCTGCGGCTGGCAAACGATTTGAAGTATAGCGCAATGAACGCCCAGCACTACGGCAC
>NZ_CALPCY010000075.1:0-18549 GCF_943193115.1 Otoolea muris | reverse complement strand
AAATTTCTTTTCCTGCACGATATTCAGTTGTCAATCTTCGGTTGGAATCTCATTCATTGAGATTTCGAGAAGTTATTCTTTCCGGCCGCGTCGAAATATTTGACAAGGCCGAACAGAAGCTCCTTTTCCTCAAAGCTGTACTGCTGGATGGGCAGTATCTCAGCGGAATCAATGCCGAGCAGGTAGTCAGAGGTCGTGTGAAGTATCTGGCACAGCTCGACGATTTTCTCAGTGGAAGGAATCGAGACGGCCATTTCCCATGCATTGACACTGGAGCGTGTGACATACAGCCTGCGCGCCAGCTCGGCCTGGGTCAGGTTGTTCTTCATGCGCAGCTCACGGATGCGTTCAGCGGTTTTGATAATCATAGTATGTTCCTCCATTTCGTAATTCCCCCCTTTTTGTATTTGATGTAACGGACGCCGCGGTGTCCGTTTAATTATAGTGTAGACACAAAATGGTAAATTATAATTATCAATAAAGATTATTATAAGTTGACAACGATCGCAAAAATGTTATAATAACGTTATATGGAGGGAATGGGATGAAACGATTTTTAGTGATAGGGGACAGCGACAGCCTGTACCTGGAGAATCTGGCGGGCTATCTGATGGAGCGGATGGACAAATGGGAGCTTGCCACATTTACGACAGGGGATAAGCTGCTTTCCTGGCTGGAGGCGGGGAATAAACCGGATATCCTGCTGGTTTCCGGAGACTTTCCGTTTAACCGCCTGGAGGAGCTGGCGTTTGGGGCGGTCCGGATCCTTTTGTCAGAGACCATGGAGCCGCGGGGCGGCTTTAAGCTTATTAAAAAATACCAGAAATCCGAAACGATCCTGAATGAGATGCTTTTGTTCTTTGCCGAAAAAAAGGGAAGCGCAGAGGTGCTGCGCGGGAACAGCAAGACGAAGATCGCGGTCTTTTACAGCCCGGCCGGGGGATGCGGGACGAGCACGCTGGCCCTCTGCAGCGCGGCGGCCTGCGCCAGGGAGGGGATGAAAACCCTGTATTTAAACCTGGAGGAGATGGATTCGGCCAGCGGGCTGTTTCCGGGGACGCCGGGAAGCCTGTCGGATCTGTTTCTGACGCTTAAAACAAAGGGAATGAATGTGGGGATAAAGCTGGCGGCCTCGGCCGGGGCCGATCCGGAGTCAGGCGTATACGGTTTAAACGGAGTTGAAAGCATCCTGGAATATGAAGAGATCGGAAGAGAGGAGATGGAACAGCTTCTGGGCGCGATCCGGGGGCTGGCGGATTTTGACGCGGTGGTTGTCGATACCTCGTCCGGCTTTGGCGGGCGTCAGCGGGGCCTTCTGGAGGGAGCGGATCTCGTCTTTACGCCGCTTCATGAGGATGAGCGTTCATTCGTAAAAATGAAACAATGGCTTAAGGAAACCCATTTCCACGAGGCATATAACGAGGTGTTTTCAAAGATGTTTGTAGTGCTGAACCAGGCGGGGGCAAAGCGGGGGAACGCCGCATTTCTGGAGCAGGAGCTTTTTAAGGAGCTTAAGCTGTGCACGGCGATCGCGCCGTCCCCTGTGCTTGCGGACCGGGCGAATCTGCTGCGCTCGGCCCGGCTTTACCAGGAGGTGTTTCAGCCGCTTACGGCGCAGATACGAAGCGCCGGCGCGCGGGCATCGCAGCCGCCGGCAGGCCGCGGGAGGGAGGAAAACGGGAAATGGAACTGACGTATGTATCGGGAAGCGAGCTGCTGTTTTACGGCGGTCTGGCGGCCATGGGGCTCTCGGCCGTCCTGGCCGCGGCCGGAGCCGGCGTTTTTATGTACACAGGCCGCCGGCTGCGTGCAAGGCTGAAAGAGGAGTATGGGTAACCGTTCAGATACCCCCTGAACTGTTACGGCATACGGCCATTTAGAATCGCCTGCGGCGATGGGCCGTATGCCCGCGACCACTACGTTTTCTTACGGTCAGCGCGGTGAACGCGCAGACCTATCTGAACTGTTACGAGTATGGGAACCTATAATCCGGATAAATCCGGGGAAAGCAGGCGGGAGGAAAAACTATGTCCCAGGTGATTGCGGGCATTTATGAATTACAGAGGGAAATCGGATCCGGGGGCGGCGGCATCGTGTATCTGGGCCGCCATCTGCGCCTTGACAAGCCGATTGTGCTAAAGGCGGATAAGCGCGCGCTTCAGACCAGGGAGGAGGCGCTGCGGCGGGAGGTGGATATGCTTAAGAGCTTAAGCCATATGTACATCCCGCAGGTGTATGACTTTGTGTGCGAAAACCATACGGTCTATACGGTGATGGACTATATTGAGGGGGAAAGCCTGGATAAGCTTTTAGAGAGGCGGGAGGTTCCCGCGCAGCCCGAGGTGATCCGGTGGGCCTGCCAGCTTCTGGAGGCGCTGTGCTATCTCCACAGCCGTCCGCCCCACGGGATCCTGCACGGGGATATCAAGCCGGCTAATATTATGCTGCGGCCGGGCGGGGATATCTGCCTGATCGATTATAACATCGCCCTGGCCCTGGGGGAAAACGGGGCTGTAAAAGCCGGACGCAGCAGGGGATACGCCTCGCCGGAGCATTACGGGGTCGAGTTCGCGGACGGACATCCGATCGATACGACGGGGGTGTCCGATATGTCCGAGGGCGCTTTGGGGCCGGGGACGGGCCAAAACGGCGAAGCCGCGGGAAAAAAAGCGGACCGGGCCTCCGCCGTGACAGAGACGCTGGAGTCTTTTGGGAGGATGGCAGAGACAGAGGCGATGGAGCCATCCGGAAGGCCGGGACAGACAGAGGTAGTGGAGTTTTCCGAAAGACTGGAACAGACAGAGGCAATGGAGTTATCCAAAAGGCCGGAAACAACGGAGATGATGCAGGAATCCGGGATCCCTGCCGCGGCCGGGCGGACGAAACCGCCCGAGAAACAGGAATCAACCGGAAGCAGTACCGGGCGTCATACGGTGATGCTGGACGCGCGCTCGGATCTGTACAGCCTTGGCGCGACGCTGTACCACCTCATTTCGGGCGCGCGCCCGGCCCAGAGCGCGCTTGAGGTAAAACCGCTGGGGCCGGAGATCTGCAGCCCGGCCGTTTCGGCCATCATCGCAAAGGCCATGGAGGCGGATCCGGCGCGGCGCTATCAGTCCGCACAGGAGATGCTGGACGCCTTCCGGGGCCTTCACAGACAGGATATCCGCGCGGTCCGCCACAGAAGGCGGATCCGGCTGTTTTCGGCCGTCATGGCCGCGGCCTTCCTGTCCGGGGGCGCGTGCGCGCTGACGGGCTCAAAGCAGCTCGAACACCGCCAGCGCGCCCTGGCCCTGGCGGAGTATTCCGCGGACGCGCTCGCAAAGGGGGATGTGGCGGGCGCGGTGGAGCTGGCCCTTTCGGCGCTTCCAAAGGGGGGAAGCATCTTTGAAGCGCCTCCCGCGGCGCAGGCGCAAAAAGCCCTGACAGACGCCCTGGGCGTCTATGATCTGTCCGGTGGCTTTAAATCCTTTGAAACCTATGCGCTTTCTTCCGCGCCCTTTGGCATCGAGGTATCCCCGGACGGCGGCTGTTTTGCGGTTTTAAGCGCCGGCGAAGCGGCGGTATTTGAGACAGAAACCGGGGAGAGGAAGGCGCTTTTATCCATGGGGCGATCGGCGCTGTCTGATTTGCGGTTTGTAGACGAAGAACGGATCGTCTATGCAGGGAAGAACGGCGTAACGGCCTTTGATTTACGCGCGGGTAAGGAGCTGTGGAGCGGGGGGCCGGCGACATCGCTGTCCGTTTCCGGCGATAAGCGCCTGGTTGCGGCAGCAGATCGGACGACCGGGCGCGTGACCGTATACCGCATGTCCGACGGCTCAGTGTGGCTGGAGCGGGAGCTTGGCGCGCGCCCCATGTCAACCGGCGTCAATGACATTTTTACAAACCCCGGCGGCAGCATTTTTGCATTAAATGAGGACGGAAGCCTGCTGGCGGCCAGCTTTGCGGACGGGAGCCTGCTTCTGTGCGGACTGGACGATCCGGACGGGGACCTTGTCATTCTTGAGGAAACAGAGGCTTCCGGATACCGGGAGCTTTCGGGCGGGTTCTGCGGCAAATACTTTGCCTTTGTCTCCAACCAGGCGGACCGCTCGCAGTTCGGCCTGGTGGACGCGGAGGAAGGGATCTACATCGGGGGCTATGAAGAGATGGATCCATTTTCCCTGAAAACGGATCCGGACGGCATCTATCTCTCAAACGGGAATCTGCTCGTGTCCTTTGACCCGGAGACATTTGAGGAAACGGAGCTGGCCTACACAGGGAGCAGGACGCTCACAGGCTTTTCAGTCGGGGACGGATATGTGCTGACCGCAACCGGGGATCAGGGCTATTCATTCTACGACGGCGGCGCGCGCCTGATGTCCTCCTGGACATTGGACGAAATGCCGGATTTTGTCGCCCTGGCCGGCCGGTATGCGGTGATCGGCAGCCGCAACGCGCCGTTCGTGCGCATCCTGCGCTTAGAGGATCTCAGGGAGAAGCATCTTGCGTCGTACGACGCCCGCTATGAGCACGATGAGGCGCGCGTCAGCCAGGATAAAAAGACAATCACGCTCTTTTCATACAAGGAGTTTATGGTATGTGACTTGAAAGGAAATGAGCTCGCAAGGGCTGCGCTCCCGGATCCGGAAGCGATCTATGACCAGCAGTTTAAAAAGAATGGGGACGGCTCATGGCTTGAGACAACGTGGTATGACGGGACCGTGCGGCGCTACAGCGCGGCGGACGGGGCGCTGCTTTCGGAGGAAAAGGGGGAAGCGCCCCGGGCGGATCTGTATGAGGAATTTATCACAGATCAGTACCGCATTGCCTCCCCGCTGCACGGCGCGCCGGAGGTCTATGACAGGGAAACAGGGCGTTTTTTGAAAAAACTTGAAGAGGAATCGTATTTAACCTATGTAACCCAGGCAGGGGAATATTTAATCACGGAGTATGTCACAGCCTCAGGAGAGCGGTACGGGCTTTTGCTGGATAAGACGCTTGAGACGCTGGCCCGCCTTCCGGGGCTCTGCGATATGGATACAGAACGCGGACTGCTCGTGTTCGACGATCAAGCCGGGAATCTGCGGCAATGCCGCCTGTATTCCCTCCAGGAGCTTAAGGCGCTTGGAGAGACGTATATAAAACAGAAAAAGAGAGGGAAAGGAGAGGGAAACGAATGAAGAAAGCGAAAAGGGGAGCGGCGCTGCTGCTCGCGGCGCTACTGGCGCTCCCGGCCCGGCCGGCCTATGCGGCGCAGACGCCGCCTCAGGAGATTTACAAAGAGGCAGAGGGCGCGCAGGCAGCAGGGGAAACGGAGAAAGCCGCTGATGTAAACAGCGGCCGGGAAGAAGAGGCGGAGGCAAAAAAAGAGGAAACTGAAGCCTCAAAAGGGGAGGAGGAAGCAAAGAAGGAAGAAAGCGGATTGGACGAGGACAATTCACCGGACGGAGAAAACGGCTCTGAGGAGAAAGAAGACAGCTCCAAAGGAGAGGAAAGCGGCTCTGAGGGAGAGGAAAGCGGCTCGCAGGACGGGGAAAACGGCTCTGAAGGAGCGGATGACGGTTCAAAGGGAGACGAAAGCGGCTCGGAGAGCGGGGAAGACGGTTCAGAGGGATCGGAAGACAGCCCGGAGGATAAGGGCGATAGTTCTGTCGGACAGGAAGAATCAAAAGAGCCGGAGGAGTCTGATAAAGGCGAATCCGGGGAAAAGGATCCGGAACAGGAAGCTCCCGGAGAGGATAAGACAGAGAGTGAAGGCGAGGGAAATAACGGCAATGGTGAAATGACCGGAACGCAAACCGGGGCAGAGGCTGGCCAGGACAAGCCCGAAACCGGAGAAGAGAGTCCAGAAGAGGAAGATAAGAAGGACGAAGATAAAGAAGATAAAAAAGAAGAGACGGATTCCGGAAGCGGAGAAAGCGCGGGAAACGGCAGTCTTTTGGAGGATGGATCGGACGGAATATCGGACGAAAAAGCCCCTGCGGACGGCGACGCGCAGGACGTGAAGATCCCGTCCGGATCCGGCGGCGCGGAGAATCCGGCGGATAAGGAGGAAGCGCCGGCTGAGACATTGGCCCCGGACGCGGAAGAGAAGGGGGAAGAGGAGGTTCCCGCGGACGCGGAGACGCCAAAGGAAGAGACGCCCGAAGAGGAAGATGAGCCGGAGGAAGAGATTCCCGCAGAGGAAGAGCTTTTGGAAGAAGAGCAGGAAGAGGACGTGGAAGCGGTGATCTTCAACACCGGAAACTGCGAATTCCATGTGGTCAGCAGAGAGGATTTTGATAAAGAGCTGGGGGACGCCTTCTTTGAGGAGGACGGAAGCTATACAATCCAGATTCCGGAGGAGAATCCGTTCTTTCCATATGAAGTGCAGTTTACATATGACGGCGAGACGACCGAAGAGTGGTTCATGGAGCCGGATGATCACGTGAAGGTCGGCGGGCATACCTTCTATGTTTCCGCGTACTTTGACGGCACGGTAATAACACAGATGAGCCTGAAGGTCGCCGGGGATACGGTGGCGGTGTATCCGGAGGAAAAGGAGTTTACGAATGACGGGGGTGCGAGCGCGGCGTCGCTGCTGCCGCTTGAGGAGAGGCGGCTGAGCGTTGATCTGACTCGCTATACGCCGGTAGAGCTTACGATGGTGTCGGTTGATTCGATATTTGCCGGGGATGAGAAATTAGGGAGCGGCGATCATGTGATGTGGTGTCCGGATGGAGATGATGAATACATGATCAGTTCACCGGGAGAATATCTGGATTTGAGCTATCGGACATGTGACGATGATTATTCGGACTGGGAGATGATTGTGGGGGAGGATGATCAGCTTGATGCCAGTAATATACGCTATAGGGTACGGGCTTATGTTTCAATGTCGTTCAACTGGCTGAATCCGGTTGTTTATGCTCAGGACAGCCAGGGAGTACGTACTCATTTACCAATAGCCGATGTGGATTATGTGGATTATTTCGGCGGTTGGAATGGAGGATCACATGGAGATTTATATGTCTATGTAGACGGCTGGAATGGTGAGGCTGATGCGCAAATTTATGTGGGCTTGGATATCAATCAATTTAAGTATGAAGAGCCAGGGTATGACCGGGTGGAGGTATACCGAGGATTTTATGACAGTCCTGAAAAGGTGGATGAATCACAGAATATAACAGAGCTGATTTTTGCTGAGGATTTGACCCAGACAAACGCCGGATATCCAGGAACAGAAAGTATTTTTGAAGGTATTGATGAGAAGATAACGATTTTAACCTATAAATCCGGAAAAGTAACAGGATGTCTTCGTATGTGGCTGGATGTATATCTCAACGATTCCACTGCATGGCTTACTGCGTCTCTCTACAAAGATACAGAAGGCAGCGGCCGGAAATCGGTTACTTATACTACCGATAGGGATGTAATTGATGATGTCGATATAGATAATGTGGATCTGTGCAGGGAGACAAAGATATTAAACTATGGAAATCCAGTCGGAGACATATACAAACTTGTCTTTCGATATGACAGGGATGATGAGGACGTTTCTTCCGAAGTAACCGCCGCCTATGTAGGCCAGTACCTTTCCATAGCGGAAGCCGCCGCGGCCGGCGCGGAGAACATAAAGTCCCAGTTATTTGATAAAAGCGGGACAGGCGGTTATGCGGCAGATTATAGCCAGGGCATCTGGTTTACGGTTTTCATAGGGGAAGACGGCGCGGAGAATCAGGAAATCTATCAGCGTCTTATTATAACTGAAGAACGTTCTGTTGTTTACAGTGGGAATACGTCTGTGAGTTTCTTCGGCCTGAATGACCGGGACGGGCAGCCTGTTCCCTGTTATGTGGTTGACGGCTCGCTGGATTCCTATGGAGACTACAATTACCTGACCATCCTTGTGGATGAAGACACGGATCTGACGGCGCTGGCCCCGATCTTCAGTACGGCGCAGGGCCTTAACCTGTACGCGGACGATGGAATACAGGTGAGCGGAGAAAGCCTTCAGGACTTTTCCGACGGGCCGGTGCAGTACAGCGCTTCCGCAGAAAATGGAAAAGACGCAAAGAGCTATTGGCTTCAGGTGATAACAGCAGATCCGGGCCCGGGCCGGATTTACATAAACAGCCTGGCCGATCCGGAAGCGGAAACAAGTGAAAACGGCGGTACGGTATATTCAACCAGAGAGCTGTTCATAGACGGCCTTCACGACGATGTCCACGATATTCTGTTAATCAACATTGGCTCAGCCGCTCTTACGGGTTTATCTGTGGAACTTACCTCTGATGTAGTCGAGCTTGATGAATACTGGACATTAAAAGGAACAAACGAATTAGATGGCTTTTCTGCAATTGGAACACAGGAGGACAGCGGGCGCTCCAATATGGCCATGGTACGCCTGAAAGCAAAGGAAGGCGCAGAAGGCACGGAAGCTTCAGGAACCCTGACCTTCAAGTCAGGAGGGAAAACCCTGTTAATTCTGACCCTGACCGGAGCGGTAGGCGATCCGACGATAACAACAAAAGAGATTCCGGAGGCAGTTAAATATGTTCCCTATGGCATCATGATCCAGAACAGCAATAAATATAGCTGGAACCGGATCACATACAGCATTGAGGACGGCATACTGCCGCAGGGAGTGGAATTAAAGCCCAACGGAGAGATCTACGGCGTCCCGAAAGAAGCAGGGGAGTTTACATTCACCGTCAATATGGAAAACAGCGGCAACAAGTTTTCAGAAAGCAGGATGGAATATACACTGATTGTAAAGGAAAACACGGATAGCAACGTTGACGCAGCTTCCGATCAGGGCTATGCCGTCATCCAGCGTATACCGGATATCCCGCTCCGCTCGTCCGAAGACTATACATTTATTTCCGAGGGCGAGTTTTCAGAATTTATCGATCTGTATCTGGATGGTGAAAAGCTCACAAAAGGCGTAGATTACACCGCTGAGTCGGGCAGTACGAAAATGACCGTCAAAAGCCAGACCCTGAAAGGCTCGAACCGCGCCGGAAAGCATACATTAGGAGCAGAATTCAGGACAAAAGAAGACAACAGCTTAAAACGCACCGCACAGAACTATGAGGTTACGGGCTCCGGAAACGGGAGCGGAAGCAGTTCCGGAAGCGGGAGCGGCGGCAGCTCCGGAAGCAGCGGCAAAGGCTCCGGGCACAGCAGCGGCTCTTCATCCGCGGCCCAGTCCGCATCCTACACCGACGCCTCCTGGTCATACGACGCCTCAGGCTGGCGCTGCAAAAACCCGGACGGCTCCTGG
This sequence comes from Otoolea muris, assembly GCF_943193115.1. Lineage (NCBI taxonomy): Bacteria > Bacillati > Bacillota > Clostridia > Lachnospirales > Lachnospiraceae > Otoolea > Otoolea muris. Next base: position 9,299 of record NZ_CALPCY010000075.1, on the reverse strand, counting down.
CTTGCCAGCACGTGGCAGAAACTCCCATGGAACGGAAACGAAGGCTGGTATTATTTTAACGCCGAGGGCTACATGGCCACCGGCTGGCTCACTATAGACGGGCAGACCTATTATTTAAACCCGGCCTCAGACGGAACGCAGGGAAAAATGTGTACCGGCTGGCGCTTCATCGACGGAAGCTGGCGCTACTTCAACGAGGCTGGCGAAGGAACCGAAGGCGCTATGGCAGCCGAATGCTGGCGCGAGCTTATCTGGGAGCAGACAAAAGAATGGTACTATTTTGACAAAGAAGGCCGCATGGTCACCGGCTGGCTGACCGTAGACGGGCAGAAATATTACTTAAACCCGAATTCCGAAGGAACACGCGGGAAAATGTACACCGGCTGGCAGCAAATAGACGGAAAATGGTATTACTTCAACGAAATCTCCGACGTGACAAAAGGCGCTCTGGCGACCAACACCCGCATCGGCAATTACTATGTAGACTCCAATGGAGTCCGGACAAGATAAAACAATGCCTTACCGGCTGACGGCTTAAGCGGAGACGCCATATTATTTTAAGAAATAATTTGAACGTGTTCAGGAGAAAAGCATAACAGCCGTCCAGACAGGAGATCAGAGAGCGCTTTTGAAATAAAGGCGCTCTCATTGTTTTTAGGAGGGGCATATGGGATTTGATCATATTAGCCGTAAAAGATGTATTATTGATTATGTCTCTCTTGATTCATGGCTCGCCAACAACATAGCCGGAGCCAGCTCCGGCGTCGCTTTCGCAATTCCATGCCTGCCCAAAAGCCAATATTCCAGATGATCCCCACTTCCCGTTCAACATTCCCCATCCCATGCATATATATAGATATAGCAAAGGGAACTGCCGCCCCGCCGCGCGCCCGCGAGGGCTCCCATCCATCTATTGCCAGCGCCGCGCGCGTCAAACCGGCAGTCCCAAAAGGAGAGGAGCAAATCAAATGACTATCAAGCTGATTCAATGGTGCGCCAGGCCCGCGGTAAAGCGGTTTATCCTTTTCATCCTAATGGCGCTCACGATCATTCTCGGGCGAATAAATTAAGAATTTATTACAATTTTGGGCAAAAATGTGGATATTCTATGAACTTTATTTCGCATAGTTGACATATAATGGCAGTTATCATTATAATATACATAATATGCCGTAATATTGCCATTACGGGCTGAACCTTTGCCGGGCTGCACAAAAGAGCGCGCGGACAGGAAGCCGGCGGGCAGTTTGGGCGGACTGTGGGACAGGGAACCGGCGCGGGCCTGCGCAGAGCCAGGAGGGCAGAGGGCAGGGGGAAAGCCGCGCCGAGCAGTCCGCGTTCCGGTAAAATGGGGAGAGACACGAATGAAGATGACAAGACACAAAAGGGCGCTGGCCATGATTCTGGGCCTGATTCTGGCATTTAGCCCATGTACGGCGGGAATGCCCGGCCGGCCGTTTATAAGCCTGGCGGAGGAGCGGGCGGCGACGGTTCATGCGACCAATTTAAATGTGCGGAGCGGCGCGGGAACCTCGTATCCGGCGCTTACAAAGCTGTCCTACGGCATGTCGGTTACCGTGCTGGGGGAGCAGCGGGGGACGGACGGAAACCAGTGGTATCAGATCCGTTTTACCGGGAGCAATGGAACGCAGATCACAGGCTACGTGTCCGCGCAGTATATCCGCTTTCCGTCCGCCGTCCAGACAGACGGCAATTTTGAGCAGTATATGGCGAGCCAGGGCTTTCCGGAGAGCTACAAGCAGGGCCTGCGGGAGCTCCACGCCCAGTATCCTCAGTGGCGTTTTACCGCATTCCAGACGAATCTTGACTGGAATACCGTGATAGCCAATGAGAGTGTGATCGGCCGCAACCTGGTGGCGAGAAATAATGTCTCTTCGTGGAAATCGACCGCGGCAGGGGCTTACGACTGGAGCACAGGGACATGGCCCGGTTTTGACGGCAGCTCCTGGGTTCAGGCTTCAGAGGATATCATCCGCTACTATATGGATCCCAGGAATTTCCTCAATGAGAAATACATATTTCAATTTATGAAACAAAACTACGACAGCTCGATCCACACGCGGGCCGGGCTGGAGAGCATGGTGGCAGGCACCTTTCTGGCGGGAGGACTGTCCGGCGGATCGGCGGGCGGTTCGTCAGACAGCGGTTCATCCGGAAGCGCCGCGCCCGGCGGCAATGCCCCGGGAAGCTCAGGCGCGGCGGACGGCAATGTCCCGGGAACCGGGAACAATACGGACTCCGGCAGCGCGCCCGGAAGCGGCCCGGCCGGGCCGGGAGGGGGAGATGCCTCCCAGGCGCCGTCCGCGTCCGATCCGTCGTCGCCGATCACGCCGGTGGCTTCCATAAGCGACCATGCGGTGGAGCTTGTGACAACCGCCTATGGCCCGGGCATGAATGCAGGCGGGTCGGGAACGCCGGATCCGGGCAGCGCCAATCCGGGCGGGGCGGAAACGACGGCGCCCGGCGCGGTTTCCGGAAGCGGCTCGTATGTCGATATGATTATGAACGCGGCGGCGCAGTCCGGGGTCAGCCCTTACATCCTGGCATCCATGATTTTGCAGGAGCAGGGCAGCCAGGGAACGGGCCGCAGCATCTCCGGGACCGTGTCAGGGTACCAGGGATATTACAATTTTTTCAATATAGAATCCTACCAGTCCGGCTCCATGGGGGCCGTGGAGAGAGGGCTGTGGTGGGCCTCCCAGTCCGGCTCCTACGGACGCCCCTGGAACAGTGTCGAGCGCTCGATCCTGGGCGGGGCCCTCTGGTATGGGGACAACTATGTGAAACGGGGCCAGGACACCCTGTATTTGAAGAAATTCAATGTGCAGGGCTCCAATCTCTACAAGCACCAGTATATGACCAATGTGCTGGCCGCGGCGGCGGAAGGGCTTACGCTGGCCAAGATTTCATCCCTTAAAACCACGGCCCTGGAATTTTCCATCCCGGTGTATCAGAACATGCCGGACACGCCGTGTGTGAAGCCGACGCTTGACGGCAGCCCAAACAATAAGCTTTCCGGCCTTGGCGTGGAAGGCTTTGCCCTGACGCCCACTTTTAACCGGGATACGGAAGCGTATGATCTGATCGTGGATCCGTCCGTATCTTCCGTAGCGGTACAGGCATCGGCCATTGACGCAAAGGCGGTCGTGAGCGGCGTGGGCAGCGTGAACCTTCAGAGCGGGGTAAATGATATTACGGTTTCGGTCAAGGCAGAGAACGGGTCTGTGCGCAATTATGTGATCCATGTCGTGCGCCAGTCAAACGGACCTGTCTACTCCGGTTCAGCGGGAAGCGGTACAAGCGGAGGCGGTTCCGGAAGCGGCAGCGCGGGCGGGACAGCCGGCCCGGGCCCGGGAAGTCCCGGTTTGTCCGGCGGCCAGACCTCCCAGCCCCCCGCAGGCAGCGGTACGGACAGCAGTTCAGGGAGCGCCCCGCCGTCCACAGGAGGAGCGCCGGGGAACGGACAGGGCGCAGGCTCCGGTACGGGAGCAGGGTCAGGAACCGGGAGCAGCGGTTTCCCGGCGGTTCCGGGAACCGGGACGGTAAACGGCTTTGGCTCTGCCAATAATTCCTCTTCCCTGACGACGCCAAACGGAAATATCCTTTCGCCGTCCGGATCCGGAACCGGATCGCCAGGCGGCGCAAGCAGCGGCAGTTCGGGAGGCAGTCCGGCCCAGAATCCGGGCAACCCCGGCGCTGCAAACCCGGGCGCCGCGGGCTCCGCAGGCACAGGTTCCGGAAATACGAATCCGGGCGGCACAGGCGCGGGCGGGGCAGGTTCCGGGAATGCGAATCCAGGCGGCTACCGGATCGTGAGCCCCGGGACAACGGCGGCTGACATCACATCCGCCCTGATCGCGGAAGGCGCGGGAAGCCAGGTAAAGGTGTGCCGCAGCGCGGGCACTGACGCGTCAGGGGCCGTTGCGACCGGATACATGGCGTACGTTTACGGCGCGGATGGAACGCCGGCGGCTCAATACGAGATCGTTGTAAAGGGCGACAATAACGGAGACGGAAAGCTGAGCATGCTGGATGTCCTGCGGGCCAGGCGGCATATTTTAAAGATGGAAACCCTGGCAGGGGCCAGTGAAAAGGCCACGGATGTCAACGGAAACGGCAGGATTGACATCATGGACATCCTGCTCATGCAGAAGGACATCCTGGGACTCGAAAAGATTCAGTAAAAGCTGGTACACCGTTTTTTAATTCCTCTATACTAAGCACTCGCTATTTGCATCATTGCCGCGTTGTCGTCAGTCAACGATTCCACCGCATCGCCTCCTTCCTCCGCCTTGCACTGATACAAATATCAAGCGCTTAGTATATAAGGATTAAGAAAACGGTGTACAGCCAGCACAGACAGGAGAAAGAATGAACAGAAGAGTACGAAATATCCTGGCAGGCGTCATGACCGCCTGCGCCCTGGCCATAGCGGCGCCCATGGGGGGCATATCGTCCTGGGCCGCAAGCGCGCGGATCTCATTTTCCGATCCAAACGTAACCGTAGGCCAGGAATTCAATGTTACAGTCCGGATCACCAGCCAGGACGGAAATCTCGGCGCTTCTGACGTGATGCTTTCCTACGATCCGGCGGGCATTGAGTTCATCAGCGGAAATAACGCCAGCGGCGGGGCCGGCTCCGTGCGCCTGGTGGAAACCATGAGTTCAGACGCCACGACCGAATTTACGCACACCTTAAAATTCAAGGCCCTGCAGGCCGGAACCACGACGATTTCCGTGGGAAGCTATGAGATCTACGACGTCGATGCCCAGGCAGTTAATGTGACGAAAACCGGTTCCTCGGCTGTCAGCGTAAACGCGCCGGCCACGTATTCCAGCGAGGCGGCGCTGTCCTCGCTCAAGGTGTCGCCGGGCCAGCTTGCGCCTCCCTTTTCCCCGGATGTGACGGCTTATTCGGTCAATGTCGGGAGCGACGTGTCGAAGCTGGCCGTCAGCGCCTCCGCCAAGGACGGGAAAGCAAAGGTAGTGGTAAACGGCGATTCCAATCTCCAGACCGGCGCCAACACAGTGGTCTGCAAAGTGACCGCCGAGGACGGACGGACGACGCGCTCCTATACACTGACGGTGAATAAAGCCGAATCGGGGGAGGCCCCGGCCGAGAGCATAGCCGAAGAACCGGGCGGCGCAGAGCAGCCCGCCGGGGCAGACGGACAGCCGCAGACCGTGGAGCAGAACGGAACCACATATGAGCTGGTTCCCTCCTTTGACGCAGCCCTGATACCGGAAGGCTACAGCCAGTCCACGATCAGCTATGGGGGACAGGAGGTTATGTGCGCCGCCGGAAACGGAGTGAACCTGCTCTATTTCCAGGACGCGGGAGGCTCCGGAACCTTTTTTGTCTACACGCCGGAGTCAGGAAGCGTTTCCCCGTATGCCGCCCTCAATGTGGCGGCCCGCTCGCTGGTTGTTCTTATGCCGGAACCGGGCCTGGAGGTTCCGGCCGGCTTCACACCGATCGATATCGAGCTGCTGGACGGCGCAAAGCTGAAAAACTGGGGCTGGAAAAACGGGGCGGAAGACCGTTACTTTGTGATCTACGGGATGAACGAGAACGGGGAAAAGGGCTTATACCGCTATGATAAAGCGGAAATGACATTCCAGCGCTATTTTGATGATTCGTCCGCGGCCGGCCAATATGACGGGGTGCTTAAGGATCTCCCGGAGCAGTACAACGCGCTGGTCAAAGACTACAACCTGCGCTTTATCGTGATCATTGCCCTCATCGCCGTATGCCTCCTGCTGTTCTTTATTGTCATCAACCTGCTCGTGAGCCAGAGAAACCGGGCCCGTGAGCCAGAAGAGGAGGCGCTCACCCCTGTGAAGCGCCGCGCGCTGGAGGAAGAACGGAAACATGAGGAGGAGAGACTGCGCCAGGCAGAGCCCGGGCGTTCCAGGCCTGCGGGCAGAAGCGGGTGGGACGACATCCCGAACCCGCAGGCATACGGCCGCGCCGGCGCATCCGGATCCCGCCGTCCCGATCAGGGACAGAACACCGCCAGCCTGGATTATCCGGATCGTCCCGCGCGGCGTCTCGAATCCCCGATGTCCGCGTGGGAAGGACATTCCGTCAGACGCGGGGATTACCAGGAAGAGAAGGCCGCAGGCCGCGCCGCTTACCGCGAAGAGGATATGACGGCCGCCCGCCGCGCGGGCTATTCTCAGGAACGCGTATATTCCGGGCGTTCGGACTATCGCGACAGGGATATGGCAGGAGCGCCCGCCAGCGCAGGCCGCCGCGAAAGAACCGTCTCCGCGGCCGCGGAGACAGGAAACGGGATGAGGGCGGGGAGCCGATCCGGACCGGGAACAGGAGCCGGCCCCGGCCGCGATAGAAGGCCGGCCCCCGGATATGAGGGTGAACGCCCCAGAAGCACGGCCCCCGGTTATCCTGAGCCCCGCGACAGGAAGTCGGCTTCCTCTTACCCGGAACGCCAGGGCGCTGTTTCATCCGCCCGCCCTCCGTACCAAAGCGCCGCGCCGCTCCAAGCGCCCTTAAGCAATCCTGCAAACCGCCCGCCGTCCGCCCGTCCTGCGCGCCAGGAGGCGCGGCCCGCGAAGGCAGCGGATGCCTCTGCGTCCCGCCCCCGCCCTGTGTATCGGCCCGGCGCTGCGGCCCCCGGCCGTCCTGCAACGGCTTTGGGCAGGACGCCTTCATCGCCTCTGCCCTCTGAGCGCAGAAGCCCTGACCGTCCGTCCCGGAGCGCCGCGCAAAAGGAAAACAACGTTCCCCGCAAAGGCCAGGGGCTGTACGAGAGCCCCAGAATGCGCGATCCGGGACTGGAAATCGCCATCCGCCAAAGGGAAATCGAGCGCGGCGAACGGGCGAGGAAAACGAGAGAGCGAATGGAACAGGCCCGGGCAGAGGAGCAGAGGCTGCGCGCAGCCAGAAACGAGACCGCGGCCGGATTGGATTACCGGGCCGGCCGGAGTGATTAATCGGGATTTTCCTTTACGACAGACAGCGGCATCGTGAAGGAAAACGGACATAACTGACGCGCCCAAAGAGCATGCTGACAGGAGAAAAAATGAAATATCTGATTGAAGATTTTTTTGACATATTCCAATGTGCCGGAAGCGCCTGCCCGGACACCTGCTGCGCGGTCTGGAAGATCAACGTGGACAGTGAGACAGCAAAGGCATACCGCGCGGTTCCAGGAGAAATGGGCGAAAAGCTCAGAAGCCATATCTCATTTGATGAAGACGATGCCCATATCATATTGAGAGAAGACGGGACCTGCCCGTTTTGGACTGACGAACATCTCTGCGAGATCTATCAGAAGCTGGGGGAAGAAATGCAATGCCTTGTCTGCAAGACATACCCCCGTATCGTGGAGCAGCATGGAGACGTCTTTTTTACGTCCCTGACCTGCTCCTGCCCGGAGGTAGCCCGCATGCTGATCGAACGCACGGAACCGCTGCAGTTCATTGAATGGGACGATGGCGATGACTGGTCAGAAACGCCGGGGGGAGGGCAAAAGCCGGAAGAAGCGGAACAGGCGCTTTTTCATATCCTCATGCCCAGCCTGCTTCTCGGCGTCCGTATCCTTCAGGAGCGCCGCTATCCGTTATCCGTAAGGCTGCGCCTTCTTCTTCTTTTTACGGATACGCTGCAACAGAGGCTTGACGAGGGCGGGGACATTGCAGACATACTGGAGCATTTTTCCTCCCCGGAACGCTATGACGGGTATGCAAAGGTCCTTTCCGGAATGCCGCAAAACATTCCGGCCAGGATTTCTGCATTTAACGTCTGCCTGGAAAACAGTGAAAAACTGGCAGGCGACTATCATCACAGTTCCCTTATCCGGCTCCTGGCCTCCTTAAAGGCGGATTTCCGCTCTCCGGACGGATTTTCGATTTTGGAGCGCCCGGAGTATGACATTCAATATGAGCATTACGCGGTATATCAGATGTACCTCTTTTATATGCGCGCATTAAAGACAAGAAAACCAATGCACGAGGTCGCGGTCCTGATCTATACGCTCAATCTCCTGAAATGCATTGCCGTCATGCGCCTTACTCCGGATACATACCTCCTCCCCCAGTCAGAGCAGATCCGGATCTTACGCGAAGTATCCGCTAACTTTGACCACAACAGCGGGCATGCGGCCATGCTATACAACATCTATGGAGAAAAAGCAGGCGATATCAGTTTCCTTACCGCTCTGACCTGACAGATTGCAGATATGTTCTTATCCTGAAATATGCTAAAAGATATTATCCCTTTTCGGAATTGTGTACCCACTGAAAACGAGCCTACAAATATACATTTCCAATGAATAAAACTGCATTTTCTAATCAGAATTGTTCATAAGGTTTGAAATTACACGATAACTTGAATAAGCCTATCCGCGGTCTGGTGGCGGGCAGACCATTACCAATAGACTCAAAGGGGTCAGAAAGCACGCTGGCAATGCCGATATTGGAAACGGTCATACAGTTTTGGATGCGGTTCTTCTCAGAAGATTTCATGCAGACCAGCTTGAGGCAGTATCTGGCAAGCTCCCGGAGCTGGCGGAAATCCTTTGGAGGGATAAAGGAGCATCTCACAAGGTCAAACTTATAGAGGTCGGCAATCCATTTGGAATCCTTTTTGTCCGTTTTTTTGCCTTTGAGGGCTTTGACATATTTGGGATGCGTGAGGCAGACATCGATGTCATTTTCGAGATAATTAAAAATAGGAATCCAATACTTTCCTGTGGATTCCATGCAAACGTGATAACAATTATTCTCGATGAGCCAGTTGTGAAACCTTTGGATATCCGAATTGATGGTTGAAAAAGATTTCTGTTTGTATTCGGATATTCCGTCCTTGTTAGTAATTACGATGGTTGCAACGATAACATTTTTGTGGACGTCAAGCCCACAGCAGATGGAGTATTTTAACTTCACCATAAGTATCACTACCTTATAAAAAGGGAATAGCAACAGTGACTGTCATCCTGCGGCTGAATAAACATGGTTATTACCAATGATAAGAGTCCGGACTCAAAGTCCCACTTGTTTGTGCCTTGAGCGAAGCGAAAGGAATGGTAAAAATTATGAAAAAGAAATTATGCAGTATCATTTGCTTATGCAGCCTTGTTTCAATTATGTTGTGTGCATGTGGAAAGAAAGAACAGGGAAATCCCATTAGATTACCAGCCAGAGAAGATATTGTATCTATCGGTGTTTCTGATAGTGAAGATTGAAAATGAGAAGTAGAGGGTATCCATTCCCTTAATCGCATCACAAACAAGCCATCTTTCGGTGGCTGCTTT
>NZ_CALPCY010000074.1:0-18794 GCF_943193115.1 Otoolea muris | reverse complement strand
AAATTTCTTTTCCTGCACGATATTCAGTTGTCAATCTTCGGTTGGAATCTCATTCATTGAGATTTCGAGAAGTTATTACGTATTGAGCTTATTCCTGCCCTTAATATCCTGCCTGAAGTTATGGAGGATATTTTCCAGCCGCTTTTTTGCGGATGAAAAAAATGACCTGATGTTCTGTGGAAATTATGGCGAAAGCCGGAGGAATATCGTAACCGCCCAGCGGATACGTTTTTTTGCAGTGTGCTTTCTGGCAGTCCATGCCTTTTTCACGTTTTAATCCGAAATATAAAAGAATCTTTGTTATCTGTTGGGAATTAACGCCAGGATATGAGCGGAAATTTTATCAGCCAGCGCTAATTCTGCGTCTGTGGCCAGACCGGTATACAAAGCGTTCAAATGTAACTTAAAGTGAGACTTCTTTTCAGGATGATGTATACGTCAGAAGAATAGAAGTTGCTAACACCAAAGCAAAAGAGGCTCGCGCCTCTTTCTGAAATATGTCTGTCACTGAACAGCTCAGCGATTCCTGCTTTCCCATAACCCCCCCCCCTCATTCAGCAGAGCCCTTCTGACATTTTATTCCACGTCCGGGATGCAGTAAAGGTATGTCCTCTCATCCGCGCTCCCGTAGGAGCAGGTGACCAGTACATACAGATCATCCGCATTAATCTCCAGCCCGGTATGCTCTATGATAAATTGGATTACCTGGCCGTGAGTCCCCAGGGCCTGCCGGTATGCTCCATCTGCTTTCCCGACGTAGCAGTACGCCGGTTTTAACCGGATCTCCCTGTCCGCGGTCAGGATGGTGATCCGTTGGTGTTTCTCCATGTAAGCGGGATCCGCAAATCTCGCCACATCCTTGAACATGGAGCCGTTTTTCATGTGATGGCCGTAAATCGTATGAAGCCCTTTCTCATTGATGTCATGGTTAGAGTCCATATAGATACAGCCAGAGATTGATTCTTCTCCGTCCACATCCCGGTGCAGGTAGTATTCATTATCTGCGTTCTGCATAACAGGGTAATGGACATTAGTATCTTCAATGTCGATCCACCCGATACAGTCAGGATAGGACGCCATCATCCCTGACAGGGCCTGGGGGGCTTCATATACCGGATCCTCCCCAGTTTCCTGTCCCTGAATATCCGCGTCACTCCCTTCTCCCTGGTTTTCCAGCGGGTCTGTCTGATTTTTTGCTGTGTATGCTGCATTTTCAGAGACCTGCTTTGCCATTTCCTCCTGGATCCTGGCGAATTCCCCTTCTTCTCCTTTCAGTACCAGGTTCCTTCTTATCATCAGGAATCCGGATACATACATAACACATGCCAGTACAACGATCAGCATTTTTCTTAACATTGTTTCTTCTCCCCTTTTATACATGGGACTGCCATATCTGCAGTTGCTTATTTTATTCTTATGGGAAGTATGGAAACAGCCTCCCTGCCCCACGCGTCATTTTTTCGATGCCAGCAAAACCCGGATTTTCTGTCCGGGATCTTTTACTGTCTGACGGTATGTCCATGTGATATCTGGTTTTGCACTGCCCCCTCCTGTATGGGGTTCAGGGCGCCCATGCTGGATCCCAAACTCTTCCTCCTGCGGCTATAGCGTGCTGCTTTCTGCGGGTTCCGGAGGCCTCCTGGTTTCCATACTTTTTCTGAAAATGAAAAAAGATACAGGAGGATTGAAATGTTAAGGAAAATCAGTAAGGAGCTGCACCCGTTTGTCACATGGGTGCTGGAAAGGGACGGTATCCCTTATTCCTCCCAGAATAAGGGAGGAATTGCGGAAATCTGGACGGAGGATATCTCCTCACGGCGTTTCAACAACGTCGTGGAGGACGCGAAATGCGAGAAGGAGCGCCGTGAAAGCGGCTGCCCGGACATCCCGGTTCTTTCATACAGGGCCGCGATGAACGCAGAGCGCATGGATAAGCTGCTTGAATTTTACGGTGCGAACTGCTTCGTGATTTTAAAAGAAGACGAACAAAAATTTATTGATGTCGCAAAGAATATCTGACCTCTCCCTCTGCCTTTGCGCATAGGGACAGCCATGATAGCCGTTTCGCAAAAAATAAAGGAAGGAGTGACTGTCTTATGACAGCACAGAAAAAAATGATAACAGAAAAAGAAATAAAGATCTATATTGGGAAGAATATTGAGAGATGGCTGTTTGCTGGCCATGTTGCGGACCGCCATATCAATGCCACTGCAAAAGAACTACAGGCAAGGCTAGGTAAATACAGTGATGAAGGTAAGCTCATCAGTCGCGCATCGTCTTTCCTGGACATGACAGGGGGCGACGATATTGTCAACGGCCTGGCTGCTGACCTCCAGAACCAGTCTGGCGAAATTTTAAAATGGGTTCTTTATGGCAAAAAAGAGATCGCAATACTACGGTTTAAGGGATTCCCCGCAGGCGTTCGTGGAATTACCTGTTCTATATCCGAACATGATTTTTTTGAAGCGGATGGCTATATCGCTATCCTATGCAAGAATGAACAGAAGCCATTTTATCTGCTCAATGCTTATCCGACCATTCTCAAAGCATGATTTCCTTTACATAAAGACCGGGAACTTAAAATTCCCGGTCTTCTTTTTCTTTCTCTCCGCTAACCCCTGCCATGCTGTATCCCGACATTTCCAGCTCGTACAACATCTCAGGAAACAGTTCTTTGATTTCTTCCTCGTTCTCGAACCCTATAAACGACATTCCATTCATTTCTATCATAGCATTTCATCCTCATATTATTGCCATAACGGTATTATAGGCGATTCATCCCTGTTTCCCACAAAGAAATATTATTCAAAATGTTTCCTTTTTCACAGAAACCGGAGATATTTCCGGTTAGCATTTTCTTCCCATAACAAAAAGTCCCGCCAGTTTGCGTATGGGAAATCAGAGACGTGGCAGTTCCTTAGTATCAGTATATGGGATTGGATCCGGGAAGTCAAGGTCTTTCTCTGTCAACCCTGACTTCTGGCATTCCCGGCCCTGTTTCTTATTGCTGATTTTCCGCGCTTTTCGTTTCTCCGGGGTCTTCCAGGCCCTCTGTCGCCTCTGCCCCTTCCGAACTGTCAGTGCTTCCAGCCTCCTCACTGCCTCCGCTGGAATCATCAGCAGGCTCAGCGATTTCAACGATCTCGCCGCCTCCCTTTTTAATCAGATCCAGCATTTTGCCCGCCGTATCGACCATCTCGAGCAGCACTTCCCCCGCTTCCTGGTCTAAAAGACTGTCCCGTTCGCAGTTCTTCCCGTACTCAATGAGCTCGGCCGCCTTTTCCACGCTTCCGGACGGATCCTCCTGTCCAGATGCCACCAGGCTCTCTGCAGTACCATAATTGTCCATAATAATCTGGTACACACGAACCATCGCCTCCCAGTTCTCATCCGTGACATACTTCACGGCCTCTGTGTTTTCAGGCGCCGTTTCTGTCTCCTGAATGGTCTCCTGCGTTTTCTTCGCTTCTTTTTCAGGCGTGTCTGTATTCATGAATGCTTTCAGGCCACACCCGCTCATCATCATTACGGCTGCCAGGGCAGCTAATACTGAGCCTCTCTTTACTCTCATTAAAATCCCGCAGGATACCCCGCCTGTAACCGCCAGCGCAGGGCCCTGCTTCCCCCTCTCTGTTGTTTTATTGTATGATTTCCGCTTTGCGGTTCATAAAAAGTATGGCGCATATTTTCCTGCTATCGTTTCAGCAGATACGTGTTACCGATAGGAATATCTCGTCTCCTCTATTACAGATGCAAAAAAAGAAAAGTTATGAAAGAAAAAAGAAAATCCAAGAAGACAGCTATGGATTCGGTTCTATGAACTGCGTTTTTCTGTAGATGACTAAATTCAAACAGTGCGCTGGCATGGTTCGGGATAGATGGCCTCCAGATGTCTATTTTCTGATGCAAATCTGCGTCTGACATTATTGACTCAGTTCAGCTTAGGTATCGAGCTGGAGTGGAAGAATCCGGGGAAGACAGGGGTATGGTTCGGATTTTGGAGATAATTTATGTATTCGTTTTGGGATTGACGGCGGAAACGGATGACAACACGATCAGAAAATCGTTTATGGTAAGGTTCAGACAAGAAAATGGGGGAAATCCAGAGAAAGACCGGAATGGATTCGGATTTATGCTCATTTATATGTCCTTTTTTATGCGACTGTTTAAAATGATTGCGGATACGGGACTTGGAATGGAATGGGCTGGTTCAATAATTCAGAAAGAACCTTGGCATAGCTTTGATTTTTAGTCCTTGTTTCTTTACAGAAAAGAAAAATGGTTTATTGGCTTGAAGCGTGACATTGCGCGTCTTTTTAGTACGTAATATAGTTTCAGCCGCATCTCCAAAAGAAATTGTACACGCGCATAAAAATGACTCACGCATATCCCTGAAATACTGTGCCGCAATCGGCCTCGGCTATCCCCATAGATTTTCAGGTAAATATCAGATCTTTTATCCGTATCCCGTCACCATACTTAACATAGAAAATAAAAACGAGGCACTGAGTATGGGATCCGAACCCAATGCCTCTCTGTTACGTTACGAGGAGGGTTGATAATGAAATATGACATGACAGCAATTAAATATCTGGAGCCGTCCTTCCTGCCGCTGGCAAAAAACAGGAAAAGCTACACATGCCCGGTCTGTGGCTCCGGCACGGGGCCGAATGGTTCTGGCATGACCTCAAAAAACGGGGAATATTGGAAATGCTGGAGCTGTGGTCAGTCCTACAGCAAGGTCGAACTGTTCCGCATCCAGAATTCCTTATCCTACAAGGATGCCTATATCGGTCTCCTCAGGTATTACGGAATTGTTCCTGTGCCAGCCCGGGCAGATGCCAGACAGCCGCCTGTGTGGTTAAGCCGGGAGGAAATGGAAGCACTCGGATTTTTCAATGGACAGATACAAATCCGGCACAAGGACGGGACGCAGGCGCTCTGCAGCCTGACGAATCTGTTCAGTGATGATCCTGCGACATACTATTCCATGGTCATGGCGCGGGCAGAGGAAATGATGCAGAAATACGAAACGATATTTCATGCCTGCGGGAACCGTAACTCTCCCCAGGCCGGCCTTGTTTATGACTATATGGGAAAATCGTTCAATGACGCCTCTTATCAGAAAATCAAACAGGAACTGGCCCGCAAGACTTCCATCTGTAAAAAGGTAATGGATCTGTATGCAAAACGGATCAAGGGCATTTCTAAATGAGATGTCTTTTTTGCCACCCCATCTTATATGGTATAGTTCCACTATCTGCCGGCAGTCAAAGGTTCCCGTTGGCAGGTTCATGACCAGCACTTCTTCCCAATCTTCTGGCAGAGATACTTTAACCATACACAAAGTAATGTGTCCAAGCTCCTCCATTTGCCGACCAGTATCTGTTCCTTCGGATAAATGCTGCTATAGACACAATTCCCCTGTCCATTACAACCAGAAACGGCTGTGACGGGCCAATTGTTTCCGGCATACAGTCGTCTGCCCCTCTGCAAAGCACATTTCGTCAAACTTACATTGTGTAACAGTCTCTCTCCAGAAGCATTCGGTTCATGATGTCGTACAGACATCTAAGCCCCAAGGGAGTATGGGGGTATCCCTTTCCTGCTGGATGTCCCCAATTCTACCAGGTTTTCCTTTGTAGTGGGGATATTGATTCCTGAACCGTATCCAACAAGGACTAAATATCTGTGGAAACTAGTGTAATGTCTGGTTGATAAATATGGTAATATTCAAAACTTGTATTAACTGAGTTTTGGATAAAGTGACTTCAGTTTCTCACGGGCATCCCCTGATTTGAAATGCCAGTTTACAGTCCGGGTTTCTGCATTGCGTTCCTGTTCCCATGCTCTCAGTTCCCTGTTCAGGTCATCCAGATTTTCTATCCTGCGGGCAAGGCATTGGCGGGTCATTGCGTTCAGCTCTATTTCAGCAATGTTCAGCCAGCTCCCATGTACTGGTGTGTGGTGGATTTCCAGGCGTTTTGCCAGGTGCCGTGCTTCCTCCGGTTTGTACCGCTTATATAGGGAAGCTTCCGCATGGATATTCAGGTTGTCCATGACAAGGATCACTTTTTCGTACCCTGGGTAGCATTCGTCCAACAGATAGCGGATCTCTTCTGCCCAGTCGGTTGCCTGGCGCTGTTTCCGAGCTGTTACGTGCCGCCATCCTGCCAATGGCTCCGTAAACACAAAGATGCTGCATGTCCCTTTCCGGGCGTATTCCGAATCCGTCTTTTGTGTATCACCTGGCCGCATGGGCAGTGGCTCCTTTGTTTCCCCAAGCAGCTGGTAAGGTTTTTCATCCATGCATATGACGGGACACAGGGGGTCATAGGGCCTCTCGTAAACATCCAGGATATCCTCCATGCGTGCCACAAACGCGGCGTTTTCTTTCGAGGGTATGCACCAGTAAACATTCAGGTGAGGTCTAAGTTCCGTTTTTTTAAAATATCACGGATAGCATCTTTACCTATGGGCGTATCCAGCACCACCCTTAATTTTTCTTCCAGGAGGCGCAGAGTCCAGCGAGTCCGTCCTTCAGGGGGCTGGGAACAGGCCAGCTCAATGATGCGGGCTTCGTTCCTGCCATCAGCTTTGCGTTTTGCGTTGGAATTGGGGTTGCGTTTGTAAGTGATGGAAGCATCGAGCCCCTGTTCTATGTAATCCTTCACGATATTGGAAACGGTTGCCTTGCAGACGCCAAAAGAATTGGCGATCTGCATCTGGGTCAGATGTCTTGGGTTGTTTTCATTCAACTCCAGGAGGATCTGGCACCGCCGGATAATAGATTTGGAAGCATCTTTTTTATGGATGATAGTCTGTAGTTTATGAACGTCTGTTTCGGATAAAGAGATAATATATTTTTTGGGTCTTGCCATAGTACCACACCTTTTTATTTTTAGGATACCATATATTACCATATTTATCAACCAGACATTACACTAGCTCCAATCAACCTTACACGTACAATACGCCTATCTGCAAAATCGCAGACAGGCATATTGTACGTTGCCGGAAAACCTTTTTATCTCGTTATTATTATTTCTTCAAACTCCCACTATGCAATGTAAAAAGAGAGGTAAAAGCCAAAACGCTTTTTCCTCTCTAAAAAGATTTCTGATACACCTTTTACCAAAAAACGAAAGCAAACCATCCCGCAAAATTAGTGGTATCCGCTTTTTCATTGCATGATTATAGTGTATTTTTTACCATTTCAATAAATGCGGAGGGATAAATAATATGTTCGCCGTATTGATTTTCGTAGGCGCTGTCAATAAGAATTTTCTTTATTTCTTCTGGGCTTAGCTGAGGGTTTATCTGCCATCCAAGTGCAAGCACCCCAGCAGCATATGGAACGCCCCAGCTTTCACCGCCCTGTCCTCCATAGCGGAAGAAATAGTCCCCCGCATCATACTGCTCCACTGTTGTGCGGAAATTGACAGGTATGGAAATGAACCCTTCTTGCATCGGTTCCGATTTGCTTTGTCCGTAGCTCCACCAACCATTGCGCATCTTTTTAATATTATCGGGGTCTGTGTAATCGTAATATCCACCCGATGTAAAATGAGTATCCGTTCCAACGCTACAGCTAATCACTAAAATTCCCGCCGCTTTTGCGCGCACAACCGCATCTTCCCACTTTTCTTGATTTTCAAAATCACAGTCTGACCCTGACAGATTTGCAGATACCGAAACTACACGTATTTTATCCTTTTCCGGTAGGGATTCATTCTTATCTATAATCCAATTTAGGCCGTCCGCCCAATAAGCCGAATCAGAAAACCCCGAAGGAACTGCGACATAATAAACCTTCACGCCAGGAGCAACGCCGCAGGTTCTTCCTGCCAATATGCTGATAACGGCATTGCCGTGCATCCCCCCTTGTGACTGTACATCATAACATTCATAGTAATCCACAATTCTGTCTGAAAACTCAGGCGGTTCTAAAAAAATAGCCTCGTCAATAATTGCAACTGATACACCTTCGCCAGTGATACCCTGCCCATGCAAAGCGCGTATGCCAAGTCCGGGGTTTTTGCCATTTTCCATAATTTCTTGCTGAAGTGTTTCATTACCTGTAAAAACAGTATGCTCGTTGAATTGATATGTGTACATATCCTCAGCCCTATACTCACTTGGTGATAGCACGTTATCTCCTGTAAAAAAACCACCGCGAACATCTGCAAACTGCGCCAATGACGAGGTATTTCCTGGTGCTGCACTATTGGGAGATTGTGATGATTTTGCAGAGATCATTGCTTCTGAGTCCGAGAGTACTGAGTCTGTGGCTGCATCATTCTGTTTGGGTTTGTTAGAACAAGCTACTAAAGATAACAGCATAAGAGTCATAACAAATGCGAGTATTCTTGTTACTTTGAATTTCATTTTTCTCTCCTTAGATTTTTATTCTAGTGCACCGACCTGTTGATATTTAGCAATACTACCACCTCGTTAAGAGGCAGTAGTAAATGTGGGATACAACGAGCTAAGCTTCGTTCTGGCATCGCTGGTTCTAAAATGCCAGTTGACCTTCGCTGCCAGTGTATTCCGTTCCGTTTCCCATGCGGATAGTTCCCTGCGTAATAGCCCTATTTCAGCGATGCGGCGGCTGAGGCATTGCCTGGTCATTACATTCAGCTCTATTTCAGCGATGTCCAGCCAGCTCCCATGCTTTGGTGTATAGTGTATTTCCAACTTTTTCGTGATACGCCTTGCTTCCTCCGGCGGATACCGTTTGTACAGGGATGCCGGTTTGTGCGTGTTCAGATTATCCATCACAAGGACAATCTTCTCAGCATCAGGGTACATGGTGTCCACCAGATACTTGATTTCTTCCGCCCAGTCAACGGCTGTGCGGTGTTCCCGTACACTCACATGGTGGACCCCTCCGAGTGCTTCCACAAAGGCAAAGATGCTGACAGTGCCATTGCGGACATACTCCGAATCGGTTTTCCGGTCACTTCCGGGAATCATCGGCAAAGGATCCCTGGCTTCTCCCAAGAGCTGGTATGGTTTTTCATCCATGCACACAACGGGATGTTTTTCATCATAGGGAAGCTCATAAACGTCAAGGACATCCTCCATGCAGGCTATGAACTCCGGGTCTTCTTTTGCGGGGATGCACCAGTATTCGTTTTTGTGAGGTCGAAGTTTGTTTTTTTAAAGTATTGCGGATTGCCTCCCTGCCTACCGGGGTTTCCAGGATTACTTTGGATTCTTCCTCAAGCAGGCGGATTGTCCACCGCGAATGCCCCTCCGGTACGGGGCCGCAGGCAAGCTCAATCAGCCTTGCTTCTGTACGTCCGTCAACCTTGCGCCTTGCATTATCTGAATTTATGCTCCTTTTAAATTCAGTGACAGCATCAATGCCGCCACTCATATATTTTGTCACAGTGTTGGTGACAGTTGCCATGCAGACACCATTGGATTTTGCACTTTGTTCATGGGTTAAGGCTTTCCCGTGCGCTTCGTCCAGATCGAGAATAATCTGGCATCTGCTACGGATAGTTTTTGAAGTTTCTTTCTTACGGATAACAGATTTCAACTTTTTTAATTCATTTTCCGTAAGATGGATACTGTACTTTTTTGGTCTTGCCATAGGAATCACCGCCGTTTCTTTTATTATACATCAGAACAACTGTGATTACCAGAATTATTTGGTTAAATATCAACAGGTCAGTACACTAGTTTTCTTAATCATCATTTCTTCACACAAGCTAACATTCCACACTATGCCAGATACCGGTCTCATCCTATTTGATATCTTTATACACATCAAAAGAGAGAAAATATGCCCAGAAACATTCAAATATAAAATCCCAAAATATATTTTACCACAAGACCTTTTTTTCTTCAATTCACAAATAAACAAGAAGCCCACCAAATATATTCGATGAACTCCTTGTTTCCGTCATACTATCATTTTCCACAAAACATTTTACTATAATCTGCCTCTTCTTCGCCCATTTATCTGGAACACATCATGCCCCATAATACTCCGTACCGCCTGCCCCAGATTCCTTGCCCTCCCATGCTGATGATAAGGCTGGGAAGCCCTGTGCTTATGGAAAATAATACACTCCCCTTCCCCCGGATACTCCGGATTATGGATATACCAGATATGCCCCGTATTCCTGGACTGGATCGTCACATCATATTCCTCCGCCAGAATAATATTAAAATACGACCTATCCAGCTTCTCTATCTCTTCCGCCCGGAACATCAGCCACTCCCCCTTTCCCGAACCATGCCGCCAGTGCTTCCTCCACAATCCCAGCCACATCCGCAGGCTTCACACCGGCAAAGTACCTCTCGTACACATCCGCCGGCAGCTTGATGGGCTTTCCGGCAGAACCCTTCTTCCCCCTCCCGCCGCCAAGTGCCTCCAGCACCCTCTTCTCCGTCACATTTCCGGCCATGCCCCTGACGCACTTCGCCGTCTTCGCATCCAGCTTTATCTTCCCCTTCTCCGCCAGCCCGGACACCACCTCCTGCTCCTTCCCCGACAGATAAGACAGATCCACCGCCGCCACCAGAGGCAGCGCACCCTCGTCCAGCCGCTCCTTCAAAGGCTCCTCCAACTGCTGCACCCGCATATACCTGGCAATGTTCCTCCCGGTCATCCCGTACTCTTCCCCGATGGCATCCCGGCTCTTCAACCTGTGGACATCATGAACAAAAGCATAGGTTTTATCACTTTTTATCTTTATTTGTTGTTATCCTCTCTAAGTGCTGATTTTACAATGATCGTCCAACATTATTCATGCCTTAATTGCTTATCATATTTTGTCTTTATCCATGTATTGATTATTGGAATTAGGGGTAAGAATTGGGGTATTTGTGGGGTAACGAAAAGGGCGGTCACAATGCCGCCCCTCTGCTATAAAACTATTTTCAGATTGTCCATTTCCGTTTGTTTGGTATTCGGCAAAACGTGGCTGTACAAGTCCATTGTCATTGCAAGGCTGCTATGCCCTAAGATTGTTTTTAAGGTCTGCGGACTGCCGCCCTGTTCTATGTACCGTGTTGCAAATGTATCTCTCAAAGCGTGTACTGTAAAATCCTCTATCGGCTTGCCTTTTCCATCCAACCGGGCAAGTGCGCTTCTGATTGCCTTATTTACGATGCTATTATCTACCATTTTGCCATACACTGATACAAATACCCTGTTTTCTTCTCTGTCTATCGAAATTACAATGCTCTGCTTTTTCTTCTGCCTTGCAAGTACGCCCTTTATCGTGTCATTCAAGGGAATATCCCTTTTCCCTGCTTCACTTTTCGGCGTTCCTGTTGTCCGGGAATTATCCTCGTTAAACGTGGCTGTTTTGGTAACGTGAATCACATTCTGCTTGTAATCTATGTCACTCCATGTCAGGGCGGCGGCTTCTCCAAACCTCATGCCAGTACAGAGAAGAAAAGCCACGAACTCATAATAATAATCGTCTGCCATTTCCTGCATGAAGTCCTTTTGTTCCTGCTCCGTCAATGCCCTGTGATACGTTTCTGTTGCCTTTGCATTGACTTCCTTTAAGGCTTTTACGCCCTCTGCCGGGTTCTTTATTATGATTTCATCCGTTACCGCATCATTCAATACGATTTTAAGGATTTTCATAATATTGTTGCACGTCCGTATAGATAAATTGCCATCTGACAAATCTTTCTGAAATGCCAATACCTGTCTGCGCTCCATCTTCTGAAGCTTCACATTCCCCAGGTGTGGTGAGATATGCCCCTTGTAATAAGTCGCATACCATTTAACGGTATTCCCCTTTATGCTCCCCCTCTTTCCTGCTAGCCATTCATCAAAGTATTTATCAAGCGTTATATTCCTGTTGTCCGTATATATCCCAGCTTCAATCTTTTTCCTGACTTCCTGCTCTTTCTGCGAAATCTCCTTTGCGTTTTTGCCGTAAATGCTGTACCTCTTGCCGTCTATGGTAAATCGCTTTTCCAGTGTGCCATCTGCACGTTTCCTTGTTCCGGCTCCCAGTCTTGCCATAATAAGCACCGCCTTTCTATAATGTTGGATAGGGCAGCAGGCATATAAGCCGCCACCCACGCCCTTATTTCCGTTACCTGAAAAACCATATTGCCGCCTGAATGATGTTCCCGACCAGTGAGATAATCAATGCCACTTTGCACCGCCATAACTTCCTTTTTGCCATGCTGATAATCTCCGTTGCAAGGTTCTTTCCCTCTTTTTTCTTTGCTCTTAATTTCATGATAACTGCCCCTCCCATTCCAGCTTTTCACTTCCCAACAGATAACCCATAAAGTAGATATATGCCTGATCTGTACTCCATTCCTTAAACTTGAAATGTCCTTTATCTGCTAAATGTGACATAGCTTTCAGCAGTTCATCACAATAAGGGATTGACGGTTTATTCATGGCTTTTTCGATAATCGGGAAATACTCCTGCGCTATCTGTTCAGCGACTTTTTCACGTCCTTTTTTCAAGTATGCGTCATGCGCTTCATGGATTTCATAGTAAACCGCAAAGCCGTATTTGTTATAAATGCTGTTCATAGTCCTGTTATTGAGAATCCTTTTACCGCTTTCAATCAGTGACACGAACCGCTCAACCTCTTTTTCCGGCAGATTGTTATAATAAAGCGTGTCTTTGTTGCTCCATATTGCAAGCTGGTACTCTGCTACTGTAATCTTTTCACAATACAGAACGTGCATTTGCATAGCAGATGGCAGTTCGTCAAATGTGCATTTCTTTATAATCATTTTCTTTTTCCTCTCTTTACTCCGGGCAGGGGAAATGTTATAATTCCCACATACCCTATTTTGCAATGTTATCGGGTTACTCGCTCCTATCGGTATTCGCTGTACTGATAGGGGCATTTTTCTTGTAACGGCTCTGTATTTCATCAGCCATTTTCATAATCTCGTTGTGCCGCCTGATAAATTCCGGGCTGTTCACTCCAAGACGCTTTTCTTCTGCGGCTGTCAGTGCCGCCATATCTTCCAGTGATAGCAGATTACCACCTCCCATATTTTTTTCGTTTGGCTGTCAGATAGCCGGATATGAATGTGTTGTTACCACTAAGAAAAGTGATAGGTATTCTTTAAAAGTGTTTTTCATCACTATTTAGTGATATTATAAGTGAAACTTCCTTGCTTGTCAACACTTATTTTAAATTTTCATCACTTTTTTATTGTTTTTATTTCTTTTAAGTGATATACTGAATGTATCATACTGGAAAGAGGGTGTAAATTATGTCAATGTCGGAAAAAATACGAATCGCACTAGTAAAGCGTAAAATATCCATTACAGAATTAGCTACAAACCTCGGTACTACTCAAAGTAATCTATCAAACAAACTAAAGCGTGACAATTTCAGTGAAAAGGAACTAACACAAATAGCCGACATTCTAAATTGTGACTTTAAAGGACTGTTTGTAATGAGAGATACTGGGGAGGAAATATAATCACATACCATTCATCACCTATTTATCAGGTAAGGGGAAAATGTCCTACACTGTAGTTACTGCACATTTTCCAATAGTAACCACACAATGAGATTATACCGTGTGTCCGATATTCGTACCGACAACTATATTGTTGTGAGTTGCAGCGGGACAACCGCCCCATTCATCATTCAGGAAGAATGAAACGCACTGGCAACCAAAAGGTTGTGACCGCCGCCATTCAGAAGCACTCTAGCAAGGCTCTATTTGCCCCATACAGGGCTTGTACTGCCTTGAATGATAGAAAATCCGCCCCACGCCGTTACAATCCAAAATAGGGGCTTGTGGCGTGTCGCTATCGGTTTTACCGATTTTAAATCAGGAAACTACCGCTCGGCGCAATTTTGCGCTTACCTGATACAATCAGCACTCCGATTTCAAATCGGGATATTTCCGCCGGGGTTATTCCATAATTTCAGGGTGGGGGCTAATCAGCTCCCCCTTTGCTCATTCCAAAAGAGGAAAGCCGCATCTATTCCCCCGGAAAATCGGGGCTATGTCCGTCCAGGCTCAAATCTGCTCCCGGAAAATTCCGGGTACTGGCCGGGCGGCTCTGTGTTTTGGTAACGGATATTTCAGGGGAACGCCTGATAAGAAAATGAGAGGGTAGCAGACAGCTTTCACAATCACATTACAATAAACGTGCGTTTGGCTCTTGAATCCTGCTTCCAAATGTGCTATATTATAGACAGAAAAAGGGAAAGCCATAGAAGCGGCTACCCCCAACAGCAAAAAACCTAATTTACATCAGGCCGTCACTACTGCGAATAGTGGCGGCTATTTTCGTTTTCCCTTGAAAATTGTGTAACACAATCCAATAAGGGCAACAATGAATATTCCAGTCTGAACTAAATCAGAATATGTAATCATCATTGGCAACGCCCTCCTTTCTTTCGTCTGGAGGGTTAGCCCCTCCGAAATGGAGGGTAGCCGCCCGGCTCTATGGTTTCCCATGAATGGAGTATAGCACACATTTCCTTATCAGGCAATTACAATATTTCGTTTACATTAACCGATTCACCTGATCGGAGTAAAACCAAAATTGAAATCTGCCGAACTGAAATCAGAACTCTTATTTCCGGCATTTTCCACCCTGCCGTTTTCTGTTTCCACCGGGAAATCTTTGTCAAGGTTATCAAATGATTCATCACCATATGGCTGCATATCCGCAAGTGAACCCTGTGCAATAAAATTATAATAGTCTGTCACAGTTTTTAATCTTCCGCTCCCAGATAGTGCCGGACGTGCGCCGGATTCACAGGCATGGTATACTGTCCTTACGAACTTACTGAACACTTCCGACCTGTCTGCCGGGGATTGGCCAAACTGCACTATTGTGATGCCTGTACCTTTTTCCTGCGGCCTGTTTGCGTTATACCGCTCCCGAAGAATCCGTGTCATAACAGCATTGTCTTTATGGCGGTTTGCAAGCTCCTGATAGTCAGCATGACTAAGATTTATGCCACTGTTCAGGAGTGCCATTGTACCGCTGTCAACCATATTTCCGTCCAGCTTTCCGAGTTCTGCCATCTCTGCATCATATTCGTCAACCACTGTCAGAATCCAGGACAGGCTATTTTCTATCTGTGCATCCCGTTCCGTTTTCAGTTCCCTCAACCTGTCCTGATAGCCTTTCTCCCCTAAAAGGTCAGCTTCATAAGCCCCTTTTGCCACTTCACACCCATGCTCATAATCTGCCTTTGCCTTGCTAATAGCGCCGCTTGCGCCCTCTGCTAATCTAACCGCCTTTTTGTAATACTCAATCGTTGATTTCTTCATGGTAAATCCTCCATTCATATTCTTATTTTTATAATACCTATCCGCTTGTTGAGCAACCCTATTGGCAATCCGCTTCACCGCTACCGTTCCCCCATACATCCATTGCCGTACCGTTCAAGGCTTCTAAAAGGGTAGCATCAATATCAGATTCCTGTGTTGTTTCTCCAATCTTGTTTTCCAGTTTCAGCAGTTCTATTTCTAATTTTCGGTCAGAAACATCACGTTTTAGAATCTCTCTGCCTGCGGAAATCCTGTCCGGCATGTCTGCTCCCTCGTCACCATCCATCACCCTCGTAAAGAATCTCAGTACATCATCGCCAGATGCTATACGCTTTTGCTCCGTAGGGGCGGTTCGCTGCCGTATATACTCTAAAATGTAAGGTTTTGTAAGGTTCTCCTTTCCCATCTGCCTTGCCGTATTGACGGAATATCCCGCCTTTCTCGCCGCTTCCGCCGCATTTCCGCACTCTATGTAATAATCCGCAAATGCTTTCTGTCTGCCATTCATTACTATGTTCTTCCCTTCGCTATTTGCATTGCCGTTAAAATCTCCTGCTTCTTATCCTCTGGGAGTTCCCGGCGCAGCATCCGGCAGAACGTGGTATCAGCAATGCCGATCATGTCCGCTATCTGCCAATGCTTAAAACCGGATTCTTTTATGGCTTCCCTGATTTCAATATTGTTCATCATCTGCACCCTTTCTTATTCTTGCTATTATTACTTTAACATGAAAAAGGAAATAATTTGTACCATTCTGCATCTACCAGATAAATCAGAGAAAGCCGTTACAAAAACACATATTACCATTCAGGTTTCGGCAGCAGATTTTTAATTATACTTTGCGGCGGCGGAACTAACCATGTCAAAAAGCCACTTGTATTTCACCCTCACATGTATTCGCGCCAATATTTCATTTGTTCTTCTCAAAATACCTGATAAGGGAGTACGGCTCCATATTTCCCACATTATCCATTTTCTGACAAGCCATCCTAATTCTCCTGATTTACTCAATTTCTGGTTTTTATACATCTTCAGCAGTTTACGCAGCTTCATTTTCCGAAAAGCCCCCGCAACGCTGTTTACCTCCCTGTTTATACGTTCCTCATCAAGAAGCTGCTGCCATGCGTCCATCAGAACGTCAACTGAAAGATAGTTCTCCAGAATGTGCCGGCAATCGAAAAGCCCGCTTTCAGTAAAAAGAATGTCTGGAAAATCTGCAAAGTTCATCTTTGTATCTTCTCCGTCTATCATCAATTCATCTGCAATCCTGTCAGAACATAAATCCAAATAATGCTCCATGCCACCGCTGGCCAGTAGCTTTTTAAGGCTGATTACTTTTGGCTCTAAATCTTTCCTGTTCCTAATTGCCCTTATCATTCTATCCGCTGATTTCATCTGTTTGTCCTCCTAATAGTTTTATATGCTTCACTGATAGTTATTGCTTACCATTACCAAATAACCACGATACTGCCGAAATTCCCGGCACCCTCCCCAAAATTACGGGATACCCCTGCCGCTGATTAGATGTACTCTGCATCAATATGTCCACTGCCACTGGCTATTTTAAAATCTCCCTTGCGTAATACTGGAAAGTAGAAACTATGTAATAGCCGGCATATTCCGGGGAAATGAATTGTATGTTTGCATCAAATCTGTGTTCAAACGTCTTTAAAGATGCCATGTATGCAGCAGGCGTAAACTCTGTGCAGTATTTATGCCCGATAATGTCAGAATAGCCGCCGGGGGCTTCAATCATCAGATACACCTTGCACCCGTCATTCCCGGCTTTCAGGAACTCTTTTTCAAACCGTTCCCTTTCCCCGGTCAGATTCCCCGACAATTCCTCCAGGGATGCCTTGCGCTCCACCACGCAATCCCGGTGAAAAAATATGTCCTCGCCTGCTGCCGCTGCCGGAATCATAAACGAATAATCGCCGTATTCCAGTTTTTCAGTTTGGAAAGAAATCTTCTGTTTCCTGAAATAGTCCAGTATGTGAGTATTTTTCTTTTCCCGGCTGTCAACCAAAATAACCATGCTCTTTGTCAGCTTCTTTATTTCCTCCACGGAAAATTTATATTGCTTCATGCGCTGCGTTCCTCCTTTAGTAGCACATCCAAATTGTGATAGAATTTCCTGCGGAAACCATAAAAATCACTTCGCCCGACCGGAATGCGCCCCAGCTTATAATCAAACTCTATAAGGTCATAGGACTTGCTTTTTGTGACAGATAAGATAATCCACGGTTCTATAAATTCAAGCCCTCTGCAAGCCTTTGAGAGTGTTTCACGGCTATATTTCCCCACCGCACAACCGTCACGCAATTCTATGTACCTTTCCCGGCTTATGTTGTACGCTTCAAAACCAAGCCGGGGCGCTCCCTGATTTTCCGTCCTGCTTAAATTACCCTTTGACATATTGCAAGCCACTCCTTTATAATTTAATCAGGTTCGGGGGCTTGCTTAGGCAGGCTCTTTTTTATGTTGCATTTTGTTTCATTTCCTTGCTAATCCTCTCTAATTCTGTGAGTGCCGCCAGTACCAGATTGATAATGATTTTACATTCCCCATACTTTTTTGATATTGCGCCGCTCTCATTTACTACCGATTCCCAATATTCGTCAGTGTCTTTCACATCTGAATACTTTTTGAAAAATCTCCATGAATCCGTAAACATATCATAGTACCGTTTCAATTCCTCATTGCTCATTATGTCGATACCTCCCAACATTTCCGCTTTAGCAACTGGTAAACCTCCGACAGCTTATCCCGGTCCTGCGGCTCCTGCCTTACCTTTCTTTCAAAATCCTGCTGCATTTCAGAAAGAATATTGTTCCTCTGCTCCACCGTCTTAATGCCAGTGATCCGCTCCCGGTATCGGTCATAAAATGCTGTGACGGCGGCAGGCAGCCCCGGCGCATCCGCTAAACTGATAATTTTATTATTGTTCATCCGGCTTTCCTCCCTCCGGCCATATCTCGCCGCCCTCTAACTCATATTTGCACACATCATAGACAGCTTCATCTAATGGGGAAATTCCAAGTTCATGGTCAAAATATAATGGATAAACTTTCCCATCACTACATAGCCCATACATAAGAACTTTGCACTTATAGCTATATCCCTCATCATCCCTCATTACTGCATACATATCATGCATACAAGGGAGAAGCTGCTTGATTTTAGGCACCTCTGTTGGCCTGCTCCATTTAATCTCCTTTTTGATTTCTCTCTCTCGATACCTTACATTTTCTTCACCAAAAGCATCCGTAAGTAGAGAAAGCTGTTCTTTGTCGAAAGACCAATCATGTAATTCTTTGCAACTTCTGATATTCTCTATGTACACCTTTACAACACAATCTCCTGATGCATTGGCAAGAATTGAATGCAATTCTCCCTCTTTTTCAAAATAGGTTTCTGTGTCGCTGAATCTCACCCAAACTTCTTTTACCTTTGCCATAATATCTCCTAGTATAATAATGGTGTAGTCAAAAATGACTACTGGTTAACAGTTACAACGTCCAATCTAATAAATCTA
>NZ_CALPCY010000073.1:0-18982 GCF_943193115.1 Otoolea muris | reverse complement strand
GCCTGCCGTCGGACCACAAGATGACGGAAGAAGAGCAGGAGAGGGTGATGGAGATTGTGCGGAGGTGTTTTGAATAGGGCGCGCAATGCGCCGGCCGGAAACCGTCAGGCAGTAAAAATCAGGAAAAAGACACGCCGGCAGGCGGGGCGGCGCAAACGGGAGCTGTTCCTGAAACGCTGCCTTGATCTGGCGGCCGGTCTTACGGGGCTTATCGTATTATCCCCTTTGTTCCTCTTCGTCCCTCTGCTCATAAAAATAACCATGCCGGGCCCTGTTTTCTTCCGGCAGGAGCGGGCCGGGAAAGGCGGGAAGCCCTTCATGATCCTGAAATTCCGCTCCATGAAGCCGGACCGGCAGGCCGAAGAAAACCATGAGTTCGCAAAGGATGCGCAGCGCCTCACCCCGTTCGGGGCGCTGATGCGGCGCACCAAGCTCGACGAGCTCCCGCAGCTTCTCAATGTGATAAAAGGCGACATGAGCCTGGTAGGGCCGAGGCCGGCCGTGACCGAACAGGCAGAGCGCTATACCAGCCGTCAGAAAAAACGCCTCCGGATGCGCCCGGGCATGACCGGGCTCGCGCAGGTAAACGGAAACGCGGCGCTTTCGTGGGAGGAACGGATCGAATATGACCTTAAGTACATCGAGACATTCTCGCTGGCCCTTGACATGAAGATCCTGTTAAAAACGGCCCTGGTCGTCCTGTGCGGGGAAGAAGCCTTCCAAAGCCGCGCAGGCCGTCCATACAGCGGCCGTTTTTAAAGGGGAAGACGCGGGACAGAAAAAGGAGGACAGAATGAGGATAGACGCCATCGTAATCGGCTCCGTGGTATCCAGCCGGATTGTCCTGGAGGAATTAATCCGCGCCGGGATCCCGGTTCTGAAAGTATTTTCCCTTGACGAGCAATACAGCGGGAACGTGTCAGGATATGACCCGATCCATAAGACGGCAGAACAGCACGGCATCCCGGCATCCACCTTTCAAAAGATCAACGACCCGGCCTGTGTGGAAGAGCTCGAACGCCTGTCAGCGGACTACATATTCGTGGTCGGCCTTTCTCAGATCGCGGGCAGCCGCATCATCCGCGCCGCAAAAAAAGGCGTCATCGGCTTCCACCCGACCGCGCTGCCCAGGTACCGCGGCCGGGCGGCGATGGTCTGGCAGGTCCTCCTGGGCGTGACGGACGCAAAATGCACGCTTTTTTTCATCGACGAGGGCATGGATTCCGGCCCCATCCTGGGGCAGGAGCCTTACCGGATCGGGGAAGAGGATTATGCCTCAGACATCGAAAAAAGCCTGTGCAGCGCCTTGAGAAAGCTCTGCAGGCGGGTATTTGGGGAAATGAAAGCAGGGGCGCTGCACCCCGAAGAGCAGGACGAAAGCCAGGCCACGTACCTCCTGAAACGGACCCCGGAGGACGGGGAGATCGACTGGGGCCAGCCCATCGAACACATTTACCGCCTGATCCGCGGGACCTCAAGGCCGTACCCGGGGGCATTTTCGTATTACGATGGAAAGGAAAAGCTTATCATCTGGCACGCGGGGCGCATGGAAAACACGCGCTATATCGGCCGGCCGGGCCAGATCGCGGAGGTAAGGGAGCGCTCCTTTGACGTGCTCTGTAAAGACGGCCTCCTGCGTGTGGACGAATATGAGACAGAAGGCGGGCGGCGTATTGTGGCGGGGCACCGGCTGAAAGCGAAGGGGTGAGGGCGCAGGGGGAGGGACGGTCACAAAGCTAATGCCCTGATGCCTGCGTGTAATAAAAAAGAGAAAAACAGAAAAAAGAGCAACCGCCCAGAGGCTGCCTGGAGCGCAGGGTTACCTGGAGAGTTATACGTACTCCCGGAATCTCCCTGCGCCTGCCTTTGCGGCCGGTTTTCCGTCAGATGTGCACAAAATCAGGCGCAGAGAAATTCAGGGAGTACATTTACAAAAATGAGAGGAGGCGGCGCAGAAAATGCGGGTTTTAGTGATAGCGCCCCATAACGACGACGAAACGCTGGGCGTGGGCGGCGCGATGGCGATGTATGCCCGGAAGGGGCACGAGGTCTATGTGTGCGAGGCAACTTCCGGCCCGGATCAGGGGATGGCGGACAAAATCAAAGCAGAGGCGCTTAAAGCGCATGCCATCCTTGGGGTAAAGGAGACGATCTTCCTGGATCTGCCGGTTGTGGCGCTGGGGGATATGGAGACGGCAGAGCTGAATGAAGCGGTGGCCCGGGCCGTCAGCCGGATCCGGCCGGAGATTGCATTCATCCCCCACAGGGGCGACTTACACGGGGACCATAAGGAGACGGCCGGGGCCGCGATGGTGGCGCTGCGGCCCATTGAACAGCCGCAGCTTAAGGCGCTGTACGCATATGAAACCCTGTCCGAGACGGAGTGGAATACGCCGTCGGCTGACAACGCATTCCTTCCAAACCACTGGATTGCGCTGGGGGAAGAGGATTTAAAGAAAAAACTGGAGGCATTTTGCTGCTACCAGACACAGGTAAGGCCTTTCCCGCACCCGCGTTCCCCGGAGGCGGTCACAGCGCTGGCCAGGCTGCGCGGGAGCACGGTAGGGGAATGCGCGGCGGAGAGCTTTATGGTGCTCAGGCAGGTGGAGCGGGGACAGGGGGATGTCTGAGTTAAGTACAGATAAAACATGCCGGGGCGTGTATGGAACATCATTACCGCCGCCTGTGCGCCCTGGGGAAAGGAAACGGGATGGGAATCGTGATTCTTGGGGCCGGGGGCCATGCGGGGGTAATCGCAGATTTGATTGAAGCGGCAATGGGCTGGAACTGTCTTGGGGGAGGTATTTCATTCCTGGATGACAGAATCCCGTCCGGGGCCATGGTTTACGGATACCCGGTGGAAGGAAAGATTGCGGACTGTATGAAATACCCGGCCGGGACGGAATTCATCATCGGGATCGGGGACAACAGGCTCCGCAGTGAAATAGCCGCCAGGTATGACCTAAACTACATTACCTTGATCCATCCCGGCGCGGTGATTGGGGGAAATGTGCGCCTGGGTAAAGGGACAGTCGTCATGGCCGGGGCGGTCGTGGGCTGCGGGACACACATCGGCGGCCACTGCATTATCAACACGGGGGCGACGGTGGATCATGCGTGTATACTGGGCGATTTCGTCCATATCTCGCCCGGGGCGCATCTGGGCGGGGAAGTGAGGGTTGGAGACGGAAGCTGGCTGGGGATCGGGAGCTGCGTCAGAAATGGGATAGAAATAGGGGAAGGCATTACAGTGGGCGTCGGCGGGGCCGTCGTAAAAGATATAAAGAAAAAGGGAATCTATACAGGAATTCCGGTTAAGAGAGTGCAGGATGAAAATATTGATACTGGCAAATAGTGACGTAGGCTTATACCGTTTCAGGAAGGAACTTCTGCAGAAACTTCTGGAAGAAGAGCATCATGTTTTTATCGCGCTGCCGGGCGGGGAAAAGGTTATCCGGATGGTACAGATGGGGTGCGCCTTTATCCGGACGGAGATTGACAGGCGCGGGATCAATCCGGCAAACGATATTGCCCTGTTAAAAAAGTATGTTCATATCATACGGACAACGGATCCGGACATTGTCCTGACATATACGATTAAACCCAACATCTATGGCGGGATTGCGTGCAGGATATTAAAAAAGAGGTATATAGCGAATATTACCGGATTGGGGAGCGCCCTGGAAAAAAGTGGAATCATTAAATGGATTGCTGTTTTTCTGTACAGGCTGGCGTTAAAAGAAGCGTCATGTATATTTTTTCAGAATGCCGCAAACCAGAAAAAAATGCATGCTTTCGGCATAAAGGGAAAAAGGGAGGTACGGATTCCCGGATCCGGGGTAAATACAGACGAGCATCCGTTTGAGGCATACCCGGACAAATCAGAGTCAGTGGAATTTCTGTTTATCGGCAGGATCATGAAGGAAAAAGGGATTGAAGAACTGATGAACGCAGCGGAATATGTAAAAATAAGCTGCCCGGATATAAGATTTACGGTTGCGGGAGAATGCGAGGAGGATTACCAGGGACGGCTGGAGGAGGCGCAGCAAAAAGGGATTCTGACATATCTGGGATTCCGGGACGATGTGCATACCCTAATAAAAGGATGTTCTGCTGTGGTATTGCCATCATATCATGAGGGTATGTCAAATGTCCTTCTGGAGGCATCGTCGGGCGGGAGGCCGGTGCTGGCAAGCCGGATCCCGGGCTGCGCGGAAGTTTTTGAGGACGGGGCCACAGGGATTGGATTTGAAGCGAAGAATGTAGAGAGCCTTAAAAAGGCGTTTTTAACGTTTATCAGCCTCCCCTATGAAAAAAAGAAGGAGATGGGGCTCCGGGCCAGGAAACGGATGGAAGACAGGTTCGACAGGGCGGCCGTTATACAGGCATATATGGAGGAAATACGGCGGGCCGGCAAGGAGGGGAAAGATGAGCTTATATGACAGGTTATGCTCAGGGGAAGAAACACTTTCTCTGATCGGGCTTGGGTATGTGGGGATGCCGATTGCGGTAGCATTTTCCAAAAGGGTTCCGGTCATAGGGTTTGATGTGAATGAAGAAAAAACAGCGCTGTACCGAAGTGGGATTGATCCCACGAATGAAGTGGGGGACAAAGCCGTTTCCGGGTGCAGCGTACGTTTTACGTCAGATGAAGCAGAGCTTAAAAAGGCGCGGTTTCATATCGTAGCAGTCCCTACGCCGGTAAAAGAGGATCATACTCCGGATTTAAGCCCTGTAGAAAGCGCGAGCCGTATACTGGGCAGGAATCTTGTGAGGGGAAGCATTGTGGTATATGAATCGACCGTTTACCCGGGCGTAACAGAAGAAATATGCGCGCCTTTACTGGAACAGGAGTCCGGGCTGAAATGCGGGGTCGATTTTAAAATCGGGTATTCACCGGAGCGGATTAACCCAGGCGATAAGGTTCACCGTCTGGAGAGCATTATGAAAATCGTTTCAGCAATGGATCAGGAAACCCTGAAGGAGGTGGCCAGTGTCTATGAACTGGTGGTAAAGGCCGGGGTATACCGGGCTGAAAGTATCCGGGTGGCAGAGGCGGCGAAGGTGATAGAGAACAGCCAGCGCGATATCAATATTGCCTTTATGAACGAACTGTCCATTATATTTAACAGGATGGGGATTGATACAAAGGC
This sequence comes from Otoolea muris, assembly GCF_943193115.1. NCBI lineage: Bacteria > Bacillati > Bacillota > Clostridia > Lachnospirales > Lachnospiraceae > Otoolea > Otoolea muris. The sequence goes on along the minus strand of NZ_CALPCY010000073.1, from coordinate 13,829 downwards.
AGTCCTTAAGGCAGCGGAAACAAAATGGAATTTTCTCCCGTTCCGGCCGGGACTGGTGGGCGGGCACTGCATCGGCGTAGATCCGTATTACCTGACGTACAAAGCGGAACAGCTTGGATACCACAGCCAGGTAATCCTTTCCGGCAGGAGGATTAATGATGATATGGGAAGATATGTAGCGGAGAATGTCGTAAAAAAATTAATCCAGGCGGATGTGCCGGTGAAGAAAGCGAGGGTGGTCATTTTAGGTTTCACATTTAAGGAAAACTGCCCGGATACAAGGAACACAAAGGTAATCGACATTGTAAAAGAGCTGGGGGAATATGGGATTTCTCCCGCTCTGGTCGATCCGGTTGCGGATGAAAAGGAAGCGTTTGGGCTTTACGGGGTCAGGTTTACAAAACTGCCGGACATCCGCCAGGCGGACGCCATTGTAGCCGCAGTGGCGCATAAGGAGTTTCAGGGGATGGATATAAAAAGCTTTGACAGCTGGTTTGGGGAGAAGCGGAAAATATTAATTGATGTAAAAGGGATCTTTGACCGCTCTGTATGTGAAAAGAACGGGTATATTTACTGGGGTCTGTAGAAAATGGGCGCAGCGGCGCCGGCAAACGGGCAGGGCGGTTCACCGCATCCGGGCCGTAATCACACATACAACTGAAGAAAGAGAGGGCATGGAATGAGCTATTCGGAGCTGGAGTTTGATAAAGGAAGCGTCTTTCTTGTAACGGGCGGGGCCGGTTTTATAGGTTCCAACCTGTGCGGGGCGATTCTGAAAATGGGCTGTCAGGCGCGGTGCCTGGACAACCTTTCAACCGGAAAAAAAGAGAATACGGATCTCTTCCTGGGAGAGGCAGGCTACCATTTCATAAAAGGAGATATCACGGATCCGAAAGTCTGTATGGAAGCCTGCGAGGGGGCTGATTACGTTTTACACCAGGCGGCCTGGGGGAGCGTCCCGCGAAGCATCGAAATGCCGCTTTTATATGAAAAGGTAAATATCGGCGGCGCATTGAATATGATGGAGGCGGCGAGGCGGCAGGGAGTAAAGAAGTTTGTGTATGCATCAAGCTCTTCCGTATATGGCGACTGCCCGCGGCTTCCCAAGAAGGAAGGCCAGGAGGGAAAGCCCCTTTCCCCGTATGCCCTGACGAAGCGCGTGGATGAGGAATACGGAAGGCTTTACAAGGAACTTTACGGGCTGGATACATACGGGCTGAGGTATTTTAATGTATTTGGGAGGCGGCAGGATCCGGAAGGGGCTTATGCGGCGGTTATTCCCAAATTTATCCGTCAGCTACTTAAAGGAGAGCAGCCGGTTATTCATGGGGACGGGAAGCAGAGCCGGGATTTTACATACATTGAAAATGTGATTGAGGCGAACTTAAAAGCATGTAAAGCCCCTTCCGGGGCAGGCGGGGAAGTGTTTAATGTAGCGTATGGGGGCAGGGAATGCCTGATTGATATTTACCATTACTTGGCAAAAGCGCTGGGAAAAGACACGGAACCGGTCTTTGGGCCGGAACGGGCGGGGGATATCAGGCATAGTAATGCGGATATCTCAAAGGCCAGGGATATGCTGGGGTATGATCCGGAATGGAGCTTTGAGAGAGGAATTGAGGCGGCGATTGAGTGGTACAGGGAGAATCTATGAAAGTTAAAATTGTATCATTTGACATGTATGGGACATTGGTCAATCGAATGGTTCAACGTCCAGGAGATATGTTTGTTATTTTAGAGAAACGGTTTAACAGATTATATCATCACCCGATTGAAAATTTTGCTGAAAGAAGGGCCAAAGCGGAGAGAGAGTTAAGGAAGAACGGAGTAATTGATTTAAATCTGGAGATGATATATGGAATAATAGATGGATTGTCTGAGGAAGAAAAGAAAAAATATATGGAGCTTGAATTACAGGCGGAGTATGATTTGTGTTATCCAAATCAGAGAGGGGTTGAATTATATAGAAAGGCATGTGCAGAAGGAAAAAAAGTTATTGTAATAACAGACATGTATCTTCCTGAGGAATTATTAAAAAGAATACTTGAAAAGTGTGGAATAAACAATGTTTCCGAATTATATATATCAGGCTGTATAGGAAAGAGTAAAGCAAAAGGCGGCGCTTTATTTCGTTTTGTGCAAAAAACAGAAGGAGTATCAGGGAGAGAAATATTACATATAGGGGATAACCCGAAAAGTGATTATTTATATGCGTGTTTAAATCGATATAGAGTGAGATTTATAAGAAATACAGAAAAAGAATCATATTTATCTAAATTTATCAATTCAACTAAAGGGGTATGTATTAATTATGACGAGTGGATAGGGTATTCTTATTTTGGGGCTCTATCCCTGGGATATGTTTCCTGGATTTATAAGATGTGCTGTAAAGAAAAAATAGAAGCTCTTTATTTTTTTTCAAGAGAGGGTCTTTTTATAAAAAAACTGTTTGATGCATTATATAAAGATAAAATAAAAACCAGGTATCTGTTTGTATCAAGAAGAAGTCTTTCTATACCGTTAGTTCAATTTTGTAACAGCTATGATGAATTGATAAACTTATTATGTGTAAATCATATGATTTCTGTCAGGCGGTTTTTATCTAAATTGAGCTTGGATGAAAAACAGTTAGAGGACAGGCTGAAACAATACCATATTGATCCTGAAGCGCCAATTGGCCGGATTCCTGATAAAAACGGTTTTTTTAGAATGATCAAAACAGAGATGGAAGCTCTTTCTTCTGACCAATTTGAAAATATTAAAATGTATTTCGAGAGATCAATAACAGAGTCTAAGATAGGCGTAGTGGATATTGGATGGACAGGAACTATGCAAAGCAATTTTATAGACATATTAGACAGAGGATTAATATCATGCGAAGTGATTGGTTTCTTTGTTGGGCAAAAAAAGAAGGCGGGGGATTATATCACAAAAGGTATGAGAAATTATGGGTATTTATTCAGTTATAAAGATAAATATCCACAGGATCTTATTATATCAGGGGAGGCTATATTAGAGATTGTTTTTTTTGCGGATCATGGAACTACAGAAAGCTATGATAAGAACGGACCATTGCTGGGGAACATGGACTTATCAGGTGAAACAAGAAATCATTTGCAGTCTGTTCAGGCAGGTATTGTCAAATTTGCAATGCAATTAAAAGATTTGGAAAAAAAATATCATATAATCAGACAGGAAGATGTACTGAGACAAATGGAGCATTTGTTCCGAAGGCCAGAAACCGAGCTGGTAGAGTATATTGGAGAATGGGACTGCTTTGATGACAGAACGATACATATAGCGGCGGAAGAAACATTATTTCCAATTCACAGATTTATGAAAGGATTCTTGAATGCTGGATGGAGAGTGGGATTTTTGAAACGAAATATAAAAATAAATATTCCTTATTTTGAATTGATTGTATGTTTAAAAAGACTATATGGATGGTTATATAAAACGTGTGACCGGAAAGGAAAATAAGAAATAATAATGGAAGAATTTATTATTGTTTATTTTTTTGTAATATTAGGAATTGCATTAATTTATACAAAGATTACACATGATTTATTAAATCCGATGGTATTGTTTTATACTCCTCTTACAGTGAATTTTTTATTGTACTATCATTTATACAGAAACGAGTTTCAGTTGTCCAGTTATACAGTTTTTCTGCTCTTTTTAGGAAGTTTATCGTTTTTATCCGGTTATACACTAATAACCATGTATTATATGAAGTCCAAAACAAAAGATGTGGTGTATCCGTTGATATTAAATTCAAAGATAAAAACAGCAATGCTTATATTTGGAACTATTGGCTGGTTTACAGGTTTATATGAATTTATTTATTTCGGATTAAATGGGATTAGTACATTTTTTATAAATGTCAGAAGAAATTATATGTATGGGGCCGGGGTCTCGCCAATATCCAAATACGGAACATTTGTTTTGTTTTTGGTTTCGTGTATATATTTGTATGATTATTGTGATAAAGGAGGCAGTAAAAAAAGAAAATACCTGGTCTTGCTTATGATGCTTGTTTCAGTCAGCTCCTCTTGTTTTTCGATGGCAAGAACTACTTTATTAGCGTATGCTCTAGCATATGCGTATATTTATTTGAGAGGGTTAATTGATAAAGTTTATAGAAAACAGATTCTCAGAAGGCAAAAGATAAGACAATACTATTTGGCTTTATGTGTGGGTTTTGTATTGCTATTGGTTGTTTTTTTTCTGTTTGCAAAAAATTTGGGGAAAGCAGGGGCTGAAAAGTTATTTGACAAAGAATTTTTTTTGTATAAATATTTAGGATATTCTCTGGTTGCATTTGATAAATATATCAAAGATTTTCCGGGAATAACACAAGGCTATTACAGCATGGGGGTTTTTGGAAAGATATTAATGATTTTTGGCTTTTATAAACGAAATATGCTGGAGAATATAGGGGCTCCGATCGGAGAGTTTAATGTATACAGTTATATGAGTTCATTATATTTAGATTATGGCTTATTGGGGTTGGTTTTTCCAATGCTGCTGATTGGACTCGTCAGTGGAATGATTTACCATAAAGTTCAAGAGTGCAGCGGATGGTGGACGATTTTTTATGCTAATTTTGCATATGCTCTGATTATTGCATTTTATGCATATCAGTTTTCCAATACAACATTTATATATTGCCTGCTCTTTATATTGGTGTTGTCAGTCCATAGGGGGAGATTTTTAATTTATGCGGGAAAGAAAAGGGGGCATATATCTGGATGAACGAAACAAGTTATCAAATGGTTTCTGTAGTAGTGATCAGTTATCGCTCTGCAAAAACAATCGAAGAGACTTTGGAAAGTGTTTACAGGCAGACATATCCCAATATTGAGTTAATTGTATCCGATGACTGCTCCGATGATGATACGGTATTTATTGCTAAACAATGGATAGATAAACATCAAGGGCGTTTTTCACGTACACAGATGATTGAATCAGGGCATAATACCGGGACGGCAGGGAATATGAACCGAGGGGTACATGCATGTCATGGATTGTGGGTAAAAACTGTTGCGGCGGATGATATCCTTTTGACAGACTGTATTTCTGATTATATGGATAAAGTGAATGAAGATAAATTAATTAAGTTTTATCAATCAGACGAAAGATTTATAGATGAAAATGGGAAATTGATGGATTCTCCGCATAAAGAAAAAAGGCGTATGAAAAAGATGCAAAGGTTTAATTTGGCGGCAAAGCAATATCAGTATTTATTATTGGAAGATATAAAATTGTCCCCCACATTATTTTTTGAAAAAAATGCTTTCTTAAAAATAGGCGGATGTGATGAAACTATCCGGAATTTAGAGGACTATCCTTTGAAATTACGTTTTTTGAAACATGGTTACAGGATGGGCTATTTAGAAAAGGAGACGGTACAGTACCGTATTCATAATTCTGTTTCCAGGGATGTTGGACATATTTATAATCTGGCTCATATTGAACAAAAACGCCAGGTTAAAAAGTTATATTGTAATCCATTTGTCCCCAAATATAATTTGGTATATTGGGTCTCGGAATTAGTGGAATTTATACAAATTCAGATAGCGGTGCGTATATTCAAAAACAAGTCAACAGTCTGGTCACAAGCTTGTATGGGGGTAATGCGAATTCTGAAGCCTAAAAATTGGATGTATATGTAAAATTAAGAAAATAAAAATTCTTTAACAAACAGCAGGAGGAGTGAATTAAAATGAAAGTACAGGCAACCATACTTGACCGCCAATATAAACAATACGAACAGGAATACAAACAGGCAGCCATACAGGCATTGGAGTCCGGCTGCTACATATTAGGAAGCCGCTGTGAAACATTTGAACAGGAATTTGCCTCCTACACCGGCTCCCGCTGTTGCGTGGGCTTAAATTCCGGGCAGGACGCCCTTACTTTGGCTATCAGAGCGCTTGGCATCAAAGAGGGAGACGAGGTGATCGCCCCTGCAAACACCTATATCGCCACGATCCTCGCCATCACGGAAAACGGCGCCACCCCGGTTCTTGTAGAGCCGGATGAATACTATAACCTGGACGCTTCCAAAATAGAAGGGGCCATAACAGAAAAAACGAAAGCAATCATGGCTGTCCACCTCTACGGCCAGGCGGCAAATATGAAGCTAATAGGAGAAATCACCGGAAAACATCGCCTGTACCTCCTGGAAGACTGCGCCCAGTCCCATGGGGCGGCTTTTGAAGGCCGGATGACCGGGACCTTCGGCGATATTGGCTGTTTCAGCTTTTACCCCACCAAAAATCTGGGGGCCTTTGGCGACGCGGGGGCCGTCGTGACGGATAATGAAGAGCTGGCGGAAAAAATCAGGATGCTCCGCAATTATGGGAGCAGGAGGAAGTATTACAATGAGATCGAGGGCGTCAATTCCAGGCTGGATGAGATCCAGGCCGCGCTGCTTTCGGTCAAGCTGTCCCATATGGAAGAGCTGACGCAGGAGCGGATACGAGCCGGCCGGTATTATGAGGCGCATATAAAGAACCCGCTGCTCATAAAGCCCGGGATACGGGATGGCGCGGATCACGTATACCATCAGTATGTAGTCCGCTGTAAGGAACGGGACCGTTTGCAGAACTACTTAGCAGGGCAGGGGATCCAGACACAGATCCATTACCCGGTCCCGCCGCACCTGACGGAGTGCTATACATATTTGGGATATAAAGAAGGTGATTTACCCGTCGCGGAGCGGTATGCAAAGGAAGTTCTGAGCCTGCCCCTTTATACGGGAATTACAGAGAAAGAGCAGGATTATGTGATCGAAAAGCTGAATCAGTTTACGGTTTGACAGGGAGAAGGATCATGCATGTGGTGAAATATATGTTCCAGCAGCACGGGGATGCAAGGGGGATGCTGGTGGCTCTGGAAGAGCGCAGGGATATCCCGTTTGAGATAAAAAGAGTGTATTATCTGTATGACACTGGACAAGGCGTGCGCAGAGGGTTCCACGCTCACAAATCACTGGAGCAGATTCTGGTGTGTATTCATGGGAGCTGTAAAATCCTGCTGGATAACGGGCATGAAAAAAAGGTGGCAGCCCTGGAAAAGCCCTATGAAGGCTTATATATAGCGAACGACATATGGCGGGAAATGTACGATTTTTCACCGGACGCAGTACTGTTGGTGCTGGCGTCCGATTTTTACAGGGAAGAGGACTACATACGGGATTATGATGAATTTCTGAAAAGTATAAATCACAAATAACAGTTCGGAGCTTATCCGGGCTGTTGCCGCATCAAAACAGGAATGAAGGAAAATGAAGTTAAGAAAGTTGGAAATAAAAGACGCCCCGTTTATGCTGGAATGGATGAAGGATCCGGATGTGACAGGGAAACTTAAGAATGATTTTGGGTCAAAAACGATGGAAGACTGTGAAAGGTTTATCATGGAGAGCTGGAACCAGGAGGAAAACCTGCACCTGGGTATAACCGATGGGAATGACAGATATATGGGGACTGTCAGCCTGAAAGGGATAGACCTTCTAAGGAGCTGTGCGGAATTTGCCATTGCCGTACGCCGGGGCGCAATGGGTAAGGGGTACGCCGGCTATGGCATGGCAGAGATACTCCAGATTGGATGGGAGGAGAGAAATTTAGGTATGATATACTGGAATGTACGAAAAGACAATGTACGGGCCGTACGGTTCTATGAAAAGCGGGGCTATAAGCGGATAAACACAGCGCCGGAATGCGGGGGGGGGGGAGTGGAAATCTCCTCAGAGGATCTCTTCTGGTACCTGGCAGAGCATCCCGGACAGCGGTAAAGAGAGGCTTTCCGGGAAACGGGCTTTCGTTCACAGGAAGAAGCTTCCCGTCCATGTGCGCAGCGGGAATCCTGCATCTGACAGGGAGGAGCTGCGATGAGTGATATGAAGCTTCTCCCCGCCGCAGAATGGACGGATAAAGATAAAGAGCGGATTGATGAGTTTATATTGAGTGAAGACACAAACGGCGAATTTATCCATTCCCTGAAGTATTTAAGCTATCATCCCCAGGGCCGGTTTGCGGACGATTCGGTGGCAGTGAAGGATTCCGGTTCCGGCATGATACGGTGCGTGGTGATGGCCTGCGCCGGGCCGGATGGGGACAGCGTGGCGTCGCATATGGGAACCACCTTTGCAGGCCCGGTTATCCGTATCAAGGACGGTTACCAGACAATCCGGGCTGCGGTTCAGACAGCGCTTGACTATTATGAAAAGCGGTATAAAACCGTAGTCTTGCGGGTGGTTCCGCCATTTTATGGAAAGCAGGAACCCGGCATTCTGGATTATCTGCTGATGCAGGATGGGTATAGATATGGCATGGCTGCGCTGGCAAATGTTGTGTGTATCGACAGGGTGAAATCAGAGGATGATTTGTTTTCCATGTATGACTCAAAGAGAAGGAACCATGTGAAAAAACCGATTAAAACAGGGCTGTTTTCCTTTTCCCGGGCAAAATATGTGGACAGGGGGATATGGGAGCAGATGAATCAGAACCTGGGGAACAAGTTTGGCTCTGAAACGACCCACTCCTATGATGAGATTACATGGCTTCAGCAGAATATGCCGGGGCATATTATCCCCTATGAGGCGAGGACAGGGGATGGGGAATATGCGGCGTTTGCCCTGATCTATAAATTCAAGCATGTATTCCATACGCAATACCTGGATGTGAATTACAAGTTTTCGGGAGAATACCCGAATCTGTACCTCGTACATAACCTGCTTATGGAAGCAGCGCGGCAGGGGTTCCGGATGTTCAGCTTTGGGGCCAGCACGGAGGATGAGGGCAGGTATTTAAATGAGGGGCTGTTTGCCTATAAAGCGGGGTATGGGGGAGGAAGTATTCTGCTGCCTTCTTATACGAAAAGCGAAATAAATGGATGACAGCAATTTTTTATGCAATAGAAGGGAGGAGTACAGAATGGCAGCAGAAAAGAAAAAAAAGCTTGTGATTGTCGGCGCAGGGGAGTTCGCGGAAATCGCATATGAATATTTTACATACGATTCAGAATATGAAGTTTCTGCATTTGCGGTTGAAGCTCCATATCGCAATATGGACAGACTGTTCGATCTGGAAGTAATTGATTTAGAATACATGGATCAGTTATATCCTCCTGAAATGTATGACGTTTTTGTAGCAGTGACTTATACAAAGCTGAACCGGGTGAGAAGACGGCTGTATTCTTTCTGCAAGGAAAAGGGTTATCACTGTGCGAGCTATATCAGTTCCCACTCGTTTGTCTGGCATAATGCAGAAATCGGTGAAAATGTATTTATATTTGAAGATAATACAATTCAATACCACGTAAAAATTGGCAGCAATGTGGTGCTCTGGAGCGGCAACCATGTAGGACATCGTACTGTGATTGAAGACGACTGCTGGCTGACATCCCATATCGTAGTGTCAGGATTCTGTCATATTGGAAGCGGATCATTTATTGGAGTGAATGCTTCGATCGGAGATAACGTAACATTGGGGAGAGATACTGTGTTGGGGGCAGGAGCGGTAACGGTTAAAAGCCTGGCTGATACGGGAAAGGTATATGTCGGGGCGCCTGCCCGGCCGTTGAAAAAAACATCATACGAGCAATTTTCGGTTGAGTTGGAGGACAGAACATGAAATGGAAGAAGAACGGACTGATTTATTGTCCGGACAGAAAGGGAAGCTGGATGGAACAGTTTGCTATGCTTCCTACACCGATATGGAAGAGGAACCGATTAAGAATCTATCTGGGATTCTGCGATCACAGAAATGTAGGGCGGATTGGATATATAGACGTATCACCGGAGGATCCCGGTACGGTTTTGGAAATTAGCGAAAAACCTGTGCTGGATATAGGAAGGGCAGGGTGTTTTGATGATAACGGAGCGGTACCTGTGTCCATAGTGGAACGGGAGCAGGAGATTTATATGTATTATATTGGATTTCAGTCAGGAGTGAAGGTTCCGTATTTCATGTTTTGTGGCCTGGCCGTCAGTACAGACGGGGGAGATTCTTTTCACAGATATTCAGATTCTCCCATATTGGATCGGGTCAACGACGAGGTATACGCCAGATGCGGTGTGAATGTAATATTCGACGAGGGTATGTATAAAATGTGGTATATCGGAAGCTATAAAGAAGGGTGGACAATGGGAAAGGAAAAATTAAAACCATTGTATACAATGAAATATACAGAATCGCCGGACGGCATTCACTGGAATCAGGGGGCAGTTCAATGTATGGAGTACAAATCGCCGGATGAGCATGGGTTTGGGCGTCCGTTTGTCTGGAAGGAAGCGGGAAGATATAAGATGATGTATTCGGTGAGAACGTATTCAAGAGGATATTATATCGGCTATGCCGAGTCGCCGGATGGAAAAATATGGACAAGGATGGACAGGGAAGCGGGTATTGATTTATCATCGGAAGGATGGGACAGCGAAAATGTAAGCTATCCGTATTTATGGACATACGGGGAAAAAACATATATGTTTTATAATGGAAACGGATGCGGTAAAAGCGGGGTTGGATATGCGGAATTAATAAAGGAGTAATCGGTTTTAGAAGGGAATGTCTGACAGGCCGGATGATTTTGCAGCAGGTGGGTGAAAGCGTGTATAAATTTTCACGCAGGAGGCGTTATGAATCGATTTAAACTTTTCCTGGAAAATTTTTTTATATACGGGCTGAGCGGAGTCATGGGCAAAATGATTCCCTTTTTTATGCTCCCGGTTATAGCAAGGCTGATGCCGGATTCTTATTATATGGGTTTGAGCGATCTGTCATCCACCATTCTTTCCTTTGCCCAGGCGGTTGCGGTTATGGGGATGTATGACGGCATGTTCCGGATGTTTTTTGACCGTGAGGATACTGCTTTCAAAAAAGAAATCTGTTCCAGCGCTTTGGGGTTTACAGCCGTGTCGTCCCTCGTGGTTTTTGCTGTCCTCCTCCTTTCAAGGAAGGGGATTGCCGCGTATGTGCTGGGCGGCAAAAATCTGGCGGGCCTTGTTTCGGTCACGGCCTTCGCCGTCCTTTCAGGGGCAACCAATTCGATTGTCGCGGCCCCTACCCGGATGCAAAATAAGAGAAAGGTTTATTTTTTTACGAATCTTTTTACGCCTCTGGCCTCCTATACGGTTGCGGTTATTCTGCTAGTCAGGGGAGAGTATGTGTATGCGCTCCCGGCCGGAAGCCTGATTGCCGCCGCTTTGACGGAAATGATATTTATCTGCCTGAACCATAAATGGTTTTCACTTAAGGCAGTCAGATGGGCACATGTTAAATCCATGCTGGCCATTGGGCTGCCGCTGATGCCGAATTTTCTGATCTACTGGGTTTTTAACTCCTGCGACCGGTTGATGGTAGCAAGGCTTCTGGGGATGGACGCCGCGGGGATCTATGCGGTCGGGGCGAAATTCGGGCATATCAGCCTTCTGATCTACAGCGCCTTTGCGGGCGGATGGCAGTATTTCGCCTTTGCCACGATGCGGGACCGGGATCAGGTGGAATTAACATCCAGGATATTTGAGTATCTCGGCGTTTTGGCCATGCTTTCCACCATCCTGCTGTCGCTGGCGTGCGGATCCTTTTTCGGCCTCCTGTATGGGGAGACGTACCGGCCGGCTGCAATTACCGTGCCATATTTGTTCATGGCCCCGCTGGCGCAGATGCTGTTTCAGATTGCGGCCAATCAGTTTCTGGTTATCAAAAAAACGTGGCCGTCATCGCTCACACTGGCCTGCGGCGCTGTAGTGAATGTTTTGCTGAATGCGGTATTGATCCCGGCAATTGGGATCGAGGGGGCGGCTGCCGCCACGCTGGCCGGGTTTGCGGTAAGTGTGTTTGTCTGTGTGGCAGTTCTGGAAAAGATGGGATTGTTTTGCCTTCATCCCCGGTGCAGGGTGTCGATAATGTTATTTCTCATTTATATGGCAGGATGGAGGGCGTTTTCAGGGAGGTCTTTACTGGTTCAGTTTGGACTGGCCCTTGTGGCATGCCTGGGGTATGCGTGGATGTACAGGAGGGAATTGGAACGGGTGTTTAGCATGCTATACAGAAAACGTTTAGGTAAGCATAAATGAATGCGCGGGTCTGAAAGAGGGGCGGTGACAGGATGGACAAACTATTGCGTTGTTTTATACTTCCTGAATCATAAATCCAACTCCCGGAAATCGATCTCAAAATCATTAAAAATATTCACTTTGATTTTGCTCTCAAAAGAGTAAGCTCTGATTTCAAAATTTTTTTGTTCCAGATAATATACTAAAATCGTTTCACTCCGCGGATCCGCGATCCAGTATTCCCGGACTCCGGCACGGGCATATAAGCCTAATTTGTAAATAAGGTCGTGTTCCGGGTTGCCCGGGGAAATGATCTCTATAATCCAGTCCGGCGCGCCGGAACAGCCCCGGTCGGTAAGCTTGCTGCGGTCGCAGATCACGCTTATGTCAGGCTCCACAATCGTGCTGCCGCTGTCAAACAGCTTAACGGCAAACGGGGCGGCAAAGACACGGCAGCTTCCCTTTTTGGATTTAATATAGTTATTAATAGCTGTATGAAGTTCCCCGGAAATCGTCTGATGGATGAGGCCCGGGGCGACCTGGTAATAGATCTGCCCGTCAATCAGCTCTGCCCGGACATCTTCGGGAAGATTGTAATAATCTTCTTCTGTATAAGTTGTTTTCTGTGCTAATGCCATACAAGAGCTCCTTCGCGTAAAAAGTGGCGAGGTTTATTCCTATCTTGTCACATATTTCATCAAGTTATTTTTCATCTCATCATCAATTCAAAGGCTCACAGCAGCCATGTCATCACTTCTTTATTAGTATTCCATTACATTTCCTTACGTTATCATAGCATGTTGCCAGGCTGTTTTCAACTGAAGATTTTAAGCCGGGGTGTTCTGTTTTTGCGCAAATATCGATATGAGAGGAGCAAAAACCGTTTAACCATGTGTTTTTTGTATCGATTTTTAGGAAATCAGGATTTATCGTTCTGAAACAAGCGGACAGGGAAAACGAACACAGATATTATCAGTCAGATTTCGTAGAATATCTTAATCTAAGAAATTTTTCTCCATTATACTACGCTTCTTCCGTTATTTCAATGGGATTTTCTATCAGATATGTTTAAATATTTCAATTTATTTCTTTATAGATTTCTTAATTTTATTTTCCAGACAAAATAATCAGATTTTATAAAAAGTTTTCACACCCCATATTTCGTAGAATAAGATATTCTACGAAATTCGCAGATGGCGGTAACGTCAGAAGGGGTATATCAGATGGAGCAATGGTATGTGTTAAAGACTGTTCCGGGAAAGGAACAAAGGGGCGCGGATCTTATAAAACGGGCCGTAACGCCCGGCCTCTTTAAGGAGTGCCGGGTTCTCAGGAAAGTAAAGGTATTCCGCTCCGGCGGGGCGCTGCATTTTCCGGAGGAGGTGTTGTTTCCGGGGTATTTTTTTATCCGGACAGCCTGTCCCAAAGCGCTGGAGGAAGAACTGAAACGATCCGGGGATTTTCCACAGTTTCCGTCCGTCATCCCTGTGGAACCGGCCGATTTGGCATTTTTAAAAGATATATGCGGAGAAGAACTGGAGCGGCCGATGGGGGTGACCAGGCTTATCTTAGATGGAGACAACCGGATTATACAGGCGGATGGAATTCTGAACCGATATCTGGATCGGATTGTCAAACTGAACCTGCACAGGCGGTTTGCACTGGTGGAAACGGCTTTGTTTGGCCGGGTCCAGCCCGTGCTGTTCGGCGTGACGCTGGAGCAGGACGGCCGGTTTTGTCCGGTGCGCACAGTTCGGGCCGGGTGAGG
>NZ_CALPCY010000072.1:0-19015 GCF_943193115.1 Otoolea muris | reverse complement strand
ATAATGCAGAACTTTACCGGAAATCCGACCTGCCGCCTGCAGACCGTGAGATTACGGTAGAGCAGGCAATCATCATAGCAAGGAATCAAGGTTATAAGATCAAGCCAGCTACTGCGTAACCTTAACATTCTCAATATTCAATTTTTAAAGCAGCCACCGAAAGATGGCTTGTTTGTGATGCGATTAAGGGAATGGATACCCTCTACTTCTCATTTTCAATCTTATCACCTTCAACTTTGATTTCTAATCTATCCTTTGAAAAGAACACAAATCTAAGGCTCTTATTAATCAAACTGACTGCTATTTTTATGTTTTTCTTTCGAGATTTTAAGATATTCAGTTCATCATTGAGATTTTTGATTTTTTCGTCAGATTCCTTTAATGCTTCATCAGCTTTCTTCTGTTCCCCCAAGGCTTGCTTCCATAACTTAATATCGCTAGAAACCTCATAATGTGCAATGGCCGCATTATCATTTGTGAGATTCCTTTTAAGCGTTCCATTTTTTTTAACTGCATTGTTATAATCTTCTATTTCCTGCTGTAACTTAGTCCTAAACAACTCATATTGCTCAAGTTTATCAATCAGGCAGCTCTCAAAATCAGTAATAGGTGTATACGGATGATTAATCTTTTTAAGAATAATTTCTCGTATCTTAAATATCTCTTTATTGATTTCTTCCACTACATCTTTACACTTTATATAATTAGGTGAATTCAAGACATCCATACCAGAAAAATCAACATTCAATTCCTGTATGATGCATTTTTTGAGTTTTTCCTCATGAATATCAACCTCTTTCGATAATACTTTCTCTATACTACCAATCAAATCTCGTTTACCTTGATCTGAGATTTCTTGAAAACAAAAAGGACATTTCTTTGTCTTTTCTTTCGAAAATACTGACTTCATTTCACTAATTTGATCTAATTTCCCGTCATCAATAAGCTAAAGAAGATATTGCTCACGATCTGACAACGTAGGTCTTTCAACCTTCTGTGAAAGAAGATTTTGTAATGGCTTTTCATCATATGAAACATTCAATTTCACAGTACTTCTAATCTGAGCCGCTTTATTAGCTATTACCTGACTTAACAGTTGAAGATTCTCTTCATAACGTTTTCTCAAATCCGCCAATGTTTCAGCAGGTTGCAATGCGATAATAGAATCCATTACTTTATCCGTAACGCTGGCATTGCGTTTACCATTATTAATAATCTTTTCTCGCTCAGCCCAATGTCCATTTCCAGACAATCCAAGGTTAATCTGAAATTTACAGTTGCTGGGAGACTTTATATTATCTTTGTCTTTATATTCGCCAGCAACTGTTTTAAGTTCTGCATTTCTTTTAGATTCAGCTTCAATTCTAAGTTCCAAATCCAATATTTTATCTTCAAGATTACCTAATTCACCCAAAAGAATAATTGCATTCAACCCATCGTCTCGTATTTTAACACGTGAACTCACATAATCTTCATTAAACACATGAATACACTGCGTATCCACAAAAGCCATATCTTTTTCATCAAGTAATGTGGCTTGGATTATATCATCAACTACATCCCCTTTTGCCTTACGCACAGCATTAGAAATAGTACTTTTTCCAGAGCCATTTTTCCCGTAAAGAACTGATATTCTATCTTCATTCATAAATAATTTCAGCTCTTTTTCTTCATTAAAAAAGCCCCCTTTAAACTTTATCTTTTTTAGCATTTTATCCTCCCATTTAAATCATTTGAAAATATTTGAACGCGTTTTTTATTGCATTTTCTTTTTCTTCTGTGCAGTTTGGCTGCTTAACATTTTCGTTCTTTGCCGTATTATAATTCTCACGCTCGATAATACCACACTTTGCTTTAATCTGAGCAATATTCAAACTGGATACTTTCAATCCGTATTTATCAAGCACATACTGTTTAATTTCCGCATAAGTGGCTTTGCTTTCCGCAGCCGTCACATCAAGCTCGCTCATTTCCAATTCCACTTCTATATTCTGTTTTGTATGAAGTTTTGAAAGCAACACGATACTTTCCACATGCTGTGTCCCCGGAAACATATCAACACAGCAAACCCGCCCAACCTCATAACCATATTTCTGAAACTCTGCAAGATCCCTCGCCAAACTTGTCGGCTTACAGCTCACATAGATAATCTTCTCCACCTGCCGCCGCCCTGCGGGCGCGGCTATCTTCTCGATCGCTTTCGGATGAATCCCATCCCTCGGCGGATCCAGTACAATCACATCCGGCTGCTGATCCCGCTTCGCCAGCTCATCCAAAACCTTCAGCACATCCCCTGCAATAAATTCACAGTTATCCAGCCCATTTTGCAACGCATTCTCCCGCGCCGCGCCGACTGCCTCCTCCACGATCTCAACCCCGACCACCTGCTCTGCCACAGGCGCCAGCATCTGGGCAATCGTGCCGGTTCCGCTGTATAAGTCAAACACCACCTTCCCCTTCGTTTCCCCCACATATTCCCGCACCTTCTCATACAGCCTCTCAGCCCCCAGAGAATTTGTCTGAAAAAATGAAAACGGCGTAATACAAAACGTAAGGCCCAGAATCTCCTCAAAAAAATAGTCCCTTCCATACAGAATATCCGTCCCCTCATCCTTAACCGCGTCGGCAGGGGAATCATTTTTTGTATGCAGGATCCCGGCCAGCGCGCCCTCCAGCGGCAGGGAGAGCAGGCGATCCGAAAATCCCCGCAGAAGCGCTTCCTCCTCCGGCCGGATATCCTCCGGCAGAGTCTCTGTCTGCGTCGTAGTCACAAGATCCACCAGAATTTCCCCTGTCTTCACAGCCCTGCGCACCAGAAGATGCCGCAGATACCCGATATGCTGCAATTTTCTGTAAAACCCGATCTTTCTCTCCCCAAAATACTCATTCGCTGCCGCCAATATTTTACAGAAATCAGGATGTACAATCCGGCAGTCCTTTGTCGTTACAATATCATAAAAACTGCCCCTCCGGTGCATTCCCAGCGCCAGCGGGCCGTCCTTTTCCTCATCTCCAAACGAAAATTCCATCTTATTCCGGTACCCGCGCTCCAAAGGGCTTCCAATAATCCCCTCAAATGGAAGATCCGGGCATACCGGATCTAAAAGCGCCCTCACCTGCCCCGCCTTCATAGCAAGCTGCGCCTCATAGGGCAGGGTCTGGTAGCTGCATCCCCCGCACTCCCCGAAATGAGGGCAGACATCCCGCTCCGTCTCCAGAGGCGACGGCTTTAAAATCTCCAAAAGCCTTCCTGAATTCTTTCCCTTCCGCTTTTTATTAAGCAGGAAACGGATCTCCTGTCCCTGAATCGCGTATTTGACCGCCACCCGTTCTCCCTCTATATACACAATCCCCTTATCCGGAAATTCATTCTTTTCCACAATGCCCTCGTAAATCTCGCCTTTTTTCATCCTTTTCTCCTCGCTCATCTGCTTTTTCGCGGCCGTCAGACAACCGGAAAGCCCGCAGAGACGCTCTTTTTCACAATCTCTGCAGGGCTCACAGGGCCAGATCCGCCCGCCCTTCCCAGCCATGACGCTCCCGCAAACTCCCTGTAACTCCTGCGGCGGCGTCTACACTTTCCCATATAAAAGCTCATGCTGCCGTTTCACCCGTTCCCTCGCCTGTGCGAGAAACGGCTCCGGCCCCAATATGCGGATCACCGGACCAAAAGACAGGAGTTCCACCAACAGCTCTGTCTCATCCGCCCGATCATAATAGATGGAACAGATATACTCCCCTCTTTTTTCATCAAATTCCGTGTGCTTCTCATAATTGGCAAAATGGAGCATGCAGCGCTCCAGGGAATTTCTTTCCCCGCTGATGGCAATCGTCACCGGCTCTTCACATCGCAGGCCCTGCGGAAAATGCGGCCGGTTCAAAGCCGTCTTCGTCTCCCGCCTGGAAATATGGCACGCGCGGATTCTTGCCATGTTAAACAAAACCTCCCGGCTGAAACTCCCTCCATACCACTCCAGACAGCAGAGGCGGAATTTATCATCCTTGGAAGAATACTGCATCCGTACCGGCAGCGCCTCGTGCGTTACGCAGCCCGCAATGTCTCTTCGCTTTCCCGCATAGGCCACAAACAGTGGTTTTCCCCCGCGCAGGGCCGACAGCGCAGTGCGGAAATTTTTCCGATATTCCGGCGACGCATAGTCGTCCCCGTCCAGATAACGGTCAAAATAATAGAAGTCTTCTTCCGAATAGAGCGGTTCCACTCCTTGAAGCTCCCTTTCCAGGCGTTTTCTCTCCTCTTCTTCCACAAACAGGCTGATTCTCGCATCTGAAAGCAATGCTTTCAGCCAGCTTTTCTGAAGATATGTGAGCGGCAGAAGCGGGATATGCGACACCGCCGAACAGAAATTCCCCTGTACATCCATCTCCCCAAACGCCCAGATTCCCTCTTTTATCTTTGGAAGAATCGTCAGCGCGCTCTCCTGAAAGCCGCAGGCCCGGACGATCTCATCCATGCGTCCGGCGCTTAACGGCTTTTGGGCCGCTTCCTTTAAAATTCCTCTCACAGCCCTGTAGTAGCAGCCGTATACCTTATCAAACAGCACCCGCGTCTCCTTTACAATACATCTGATACATTTTTTCCCAGTCGCCTGTCACCTTCATGACAGCAGGAAGGCTGCTGCCCTGAATATCCAGAATCCGGCCCGTGAAGGATTTGACCCAGGACAGCATTTCATTCGTATCAAAAAAAGCGCCGCTGTACAAATATTCATTTTCCCGGATCCGCAAAATTTCTCCCCCGCGCCCTTCCCGGTAAAGCCGGTCCAATATGTACGGCTCCCGGATCTCGTCAATATAAACCTTCATGCAGATCTCCTCAAGGCGCGAACGGCCGCCAAAGGATACGCCCCAGCAGCGCCCGAGGTTTCTCTGAAGAAGCGCCTTTTTCTCCTCATACTCCGGACAGCGCTCCCCGGCCGTCACCCCGGCGATGCAGTCCAGACGGTAATTGACAAACCGCCGCGCCTCCTCCTGGTAGCAGCACACATAACGCCTCCCTGTCCGGACGCTGACGAATATTTTCAGCGGAAGCCCCTCGGCGCTGCTTTTTCTTTTGCTGCGGCTGCTCTTATTGACAAACGAAATCCTGGCCCCCTTTTTCATGGCGCACAGAATGTCAAGAAGAACCCCGTCCTCCAGAGTATGGACAATAAACTGATGCTTGAACTGGAAATGATCGTTTCTTTTCTCCTCGCGATCCAAAAGCGTGCTCCCAATCACGCCGAACGGAGCCGCGCCCTGGTAAAACTTAACGGCCTCTGCCATATTGCCCGAAAGTCCGCCTTCCTCTTCTGGCGCATCCATGCGGGACGCCACCCGCCCTTTTGCATGCCCGACCTCTTCCCTGTCCAAATCCGATCCCTGTTTTCCCGCCTGCGCGCTCTCTGCGGCCTCCTCGCCCCCGGCCGGCTCCAGCGCATAGCGCCGCGTCTTTCCCTGTTTTACAGCCCTTAAAATTCCCAGTGCCTCATATTCCCTGAGCTTGAGCCGGATCGTCTGGCTGTCAAACACGATCCCATAGCATTCTGACATCCGATCCCCCAGTTCTCCGGCGCTAAGGCCCTCAGGCTCGCCATAGAGCTGATCCAGAAGGAAAAAATGAAGCATGATATCATTATCCGTAAAGCTCTTTGCCTTCCAGGCGGCGTACAGCGGATTCTCCGGGATAGCCTTGCTGTCTACATTAATATACACGCGCTTTCCCTTTGCCGAATAATCTGACCTCATATAGTCCGACAGCCAGCTCTCAATCCGCCGCCGTTCATTATCATACGTCCTCGCGCTCTTCTCCTCAAAATCATTTCTCATTTTAAATCCATACACATAAAACTGGCGCATATAATCCCGGATCCGGTCAAAATTTTTAATAAGCTCCTGAAATTCCGCCACAGCCTTGTTCCCCCCTTTCCAACCAGTCTAACGGGTCTTCACGAAATTGTCAAACACAAACTCAGGAACTGCGCGCTTTGCAAAAGTTATTTCATGACAGTTCCTGATTCCCGGAAATTTCCGGAAATTCCCATCTCGCAACTTTTTTTAAATGATTTTTCCTCCTGATTCCGCTATGATATTAACAAGCTGAGACGGCGCAAACCAGTATATCACCAGCGCCTTACATCAATCAGGAAAGGATGTGAAAGGTATGTTTGTAAACTACGAAAAAGACAGCATGAAGGTTCCCATCAAGGTATGGCTTGAGGATCCGGCGCAGCTTGAAGAGAGCTGTAAGAAACAGGCATACCGCCTGTCAACGCTTCCCTTTTTACATAAATGGGTCTGCCTCATGCCTGACACGCACGCCGGGATGGGCATGCCGATCGGCGGCGTGATAGCAACGGAAGATGTCATCATCCCCAATGCGGTAGGCGTGGATATCGGGTGCGGGATGGCATATACGCAGACCAATGTCCCTGTATCGCTTCTGCGCGGAATCCAGACAGGGAACGGCACACTTTTGCAGGCCATGGTCGGGGATATCATGCGCAACATCCCCCTTGGGTTTGCGCACCACAAGACCGCGATGCCCTGCTACACGCTGGATCTCGCCATGGAAGAGCTTGACCGGTATGAGGAGGACGCTGAGCTCTTAGGCCAGCTCGACGCCGGGTATTTCCAGATCGGGACGCTCGGGGGCGGAAATCATTTTATTGAGCTCCAGGAGGGCGACGACGGGCTTTTGTCCGTAATGCTCCACTCCGGAAGCCGCCATTTCGGAAAATCCGTATGCGACTATTTTCACCACAAAGCGCGCGAATTGAACGCCCGCTGGTACAGCCAGGTCCCGGATGACTACCGACTCGCGTTTCTCCCGGTGGACAGCGCCGAAGGAAAGCGGTATTTAAGCTGGATGCAGCTTTCCATGGACTTTGCAAAAGAAAACCGGGAAAAAATGATGCTGGCCGTAAAGGCCATTCTCGAAAAATGGATCGGTAAATACACGGAGATCCCGCTGGCCTTTTCCGGCGATATCAACTGCCATCACAACTATGCAGCCCTTGAACATCACTACAACAAAAATGTCTGGGTTCACCGCAAAGGCGCGGTGCGGGCGCGAAATGGAGAACTGGCCGTCATACCGGGCGCCATGGGTTCCTTAAGCTATGTCGTGATGGGAAAAGGATGCGAGGAAAGCTTCTGTTCCTCATCCCACGGCGCAGGCCGCCAGTATTCCCGCAAGGGCGCCATGAATACGTTCTCCTGCGAGGAGGTCATAGTTGATTTAAATAAACAGGGCGTCATCTTGGGCAAGAAAAATAAATCCGACGTAGCGGAGGAAAGCCGCTTTGCCTATAAAGATATCGAAGAGGTCATGAAAAACCAGAGCGATCTGGTCATCCCCGTAAAACGGCTGAAAACAGCCGGCGTAGTCAAGGGGTAAAAAGCGGTTCTGTAAACAGGATATATATAAACCATTTATATATATAGCACACGGCTTTATTCCAGCGTCTTCCCCGCAAAGCAGGGGGCGCGGCGGCGCAGCCGGCTCTGCCGGAACCGCGTACCGGGCCGTTTGCAGCAAATGATGTGTCGGAGGTTCGAATCCTCCTCTGCCTTGCGCAGATAGCTAAGTGGTATAGCAATCATTGTTGGAGTATCTATGAGGAGATAAAATCCAACCCCATCCCAAAAAGAGAAGCGCCCCTGATCCCGTCCCCGTCCTGTTCGGTTCTCCTGCGCGCGCCTCCTGGAAATCCAGTTATCCGTATCGAATTTTCCTGAGGAAATTCCAGATCGGATGGCCAAGGAACCCTTCAGCGCACGGTAAATACAGGGAAACGGACAGCCAGTGCAGGGGACAGCCGCAGACAGCCTGCGCTGTTTTGGATACCGGCCTCTGGTATACGGAATCTTCCGGAGAATCTTATGTACTACCGGAATCCCGGCAGGGCTCCGGGAGTACATAAGCTCCCGTTCCATCCCGGCGGCCTCAAAAAACGGCCCGCATGTCCGCGGCGGAAAAGGGGCGGCCCTCTCTTTTAGCAGCAGCTCAGACCACCCATCGCTTCCGAAAGGAGGGGCGTATTATGAAATATATTATCAGAGAACAGGAATGCGGCTACCTTTTAAAAAACGGCGTCTTCGTCCGCCTGCTGACCGCCGGAAAATACCGCTACATGGCGCGTCTCGGCTATGATGTAAAAATTGTAAGCATGACCGGATCCGTTGACACCTGCGGCATTCCCGCCGAAATCCTGATGCGCGACTTAAGTTTCGCCTCCCGCGTCATACTGACCGACATCCCCGACACATGCCTGGGGATCCGCTTCGTCAACGACGCCTTCAAAGAGGTCTTAAACGGCCCCAGGGCCTTATACTGGAATGTATTTGAAAAGGTCGAGATCCGCCTTACAGACATCTCCAATCCATATATGGAGGGATCGCTTCCCAGGATCTATCTGGATCTGATGCCTGTGAAATACTATAAAAAAATCGCGGTTAAGGACGGCGAGCTGGGCCTTCTCTACTTTGACGGCCGCCTTGAAAAACGCCTGCCTCAGGGCGTCTACTATTTCTGGAATTACGGAAAAGAAGTGACCTGCAAAATCTTTAACCTGAAAATGCAGCAGCTCGAAATCTCCGGCCAGGAAATCCTGACGGCCGACAAGGTCGGAATCCGCCTAAACGCAGTCTGCGCCTACCGAATCAGCGATCCGGAACGACTTGTCCAGACCATTGAAGGCGCGTCGGCCCAGCTCTACACAGCTTCCCAGCTATGCCTGCGGGAATACGTCGGACAGTTTCGCCTTGACGAGCTTCTGGCCCAGAAGGAAGAAATCGGGCGCGCGGTCTGCGCTGCTTTAAAGGAAAAAGAATCGGAATTCTGTGTGGAAATCCTTGGCTTTGGCATAAAGGATGTCATCCTGCCCGGCGAAATCCGCGAAATCATGAATACAGTCCTGGTCGCCGAGAAAAAAGCCCAGGCCAATGTGATCATGCGACGCGAGGAAGTCGCCTCCACCCGAAGCCTGCTAAATACCGCCCGGCTCATGGATGAAAACAAAACCCTGCTCCGCTTAAAGGAGATGGAGTATCTGGAGAGGATCTGCGACAAAGTGGGAACCATCACCTTAAACGGCGGAAACAGCCTCCTGGAACAGCTCTCACAGCTTACCACAGGCCAGAATGCATCCGCGGGCGTTCCCGGGTAATTATCCAAGTCATCCGTAAATCTCCCACGGTTTCCGTACTTAGTAACTGTTAAGCAGAATCCCTGCCGATGAACCGTACTATCCTCACAGACATCTGACATATTTTCGGACGCGCGCTCTTTGGGCAAAAAACGCGAAAAAACCGCCTGCCGGACGGCCAAAAAAGCAGCATCCGGCAGGCGGCGGGTACGCCTGTTCCCGGAAGCGTGTCTGAAACATCACTCACGCTCCGGCATTCCATACAGCCGTCCAGACGACGGCAGGCTCTTATTCCTTGTCTTTTTCTTTCTCCTCCTCGGCCTCATCCTCGAAGAAATCGTCGTCGAAATCGTCCTCGAAGTCATCCTCGAAATCCTCAAGATAATCCGGGGTGAAGAAACGGTATACGCCGTAAGCAATCGCCGCCACCGCGGCTACAACGCCGATGATAGCCAGGATCCAGAGAATACAATTTTTCTTCTTCTCTTCCTCTTCCTTTCTGTGAAGGAATTCATTCAGCTTTGTCGCATTCATGATCTCCTCAACCTTTGATAAGGCGTCCTTTCCCATCATATCAAATCTGTTCATAGAACCCACATCCTTTCTTCCGTGATACTCCACCGAATCTTTTTCAGCCGCTGCCTGCGCCGTTCACCGGCCATAGAAAAATTCCTGTCAGACAACCGCCGAAACGAATAAGCGGCAGCAACAACCGTTCTATTCTATTATATCATTAATATAGGCTTTTTACTATCATATTTTTAAAAAAATCCGCCTCACACCTTTACAAGCTTTGCAAACGACGCAAACATTTTTTTATTTCCCACCCGATCAAACTCAACCGTCACCTCATAGTCCTTTCCGCCATCTGCGATCGCCCGGACCGTTCCCTCGCCGAATTTGATATGGCGGACGCGATCCCCTTCCCCATAGGAAAGATGATCCGCTTTCTGGACGGTAAACGACTTGCCAAAGGAAGGGGACGGCGCTGTGCCGGACGCGTAGGCGCTGCCCTTGCCAAAGCCGCCCTTCCAGGCTGACCCTGGAACAGCGCCCCTGGCTCCTGCCCCGTTCTCCCGAAACGGCGCTCCGCTATTCGCCGCAGCGGCCTCAGCCCCTGCATCCTCCATTGGCTGCGGCATACCGCCGCCCCAGCCTGTCCTCATACCCGGGCTGCCGCTCCAGACGCTCTCCTTTGGCTGTGCCTGGGCTCTGTCCCTGCCCGGACCGCCAAAGCCGGTATTGGAAAAGCTGCCTCCGCCTCTCCCAGAAAACCCCGCGGCCGATCCGTACGCCGAAGGCTGCTCTTCCTCTTCCAGAAGCCATTCCGGAATCTCGTCTATAAAACGGCTGACCCTGGAATACCTCGTCTCGCCTCTGCTCATCCGCTGTCTGGCAGCCGTGAGTGTCAGGCGCTCCTTTGCGCGCGTAATCCCCACATAGCAGAGCCGGCGCTCCTCCTCAATGGCGTCCGGATTATCCGAGTAGATGGACATACTGCCCGGAAACAGCCCGTCCTCCATGCCGCTTAAATATACATGCGGAAATTCAAGCCCCTTGGCGCTGTGCAGAGTCATAAGCACCGCCCGGTTCTCAGACTCATCCACATTGTCCACATCCGCCACCAGGGCGACCTCCTCCAAAAAACCGTCCAGCGTCGGCTCCTCGCTGCCCGCGGTATAGCTTGCCGCCTTATTCATCAGCTCCTCAATGTTCTGAAGCCGCGATTCAGCCTCCACCTCCCCTTCTGCCTCCAGCTCCTTCCGGTATCCTGTCTGTTCCAGTATCTCTTCGATCAGATCCTTGATCGAAAGTTCCGCAAGCCTGCTCTTAAACATTTCGATCTGATCCGTAAACCCGCCAATCTTATCCGCCGCCTTTCCGATCGAGGGCACGCCCTTTGCCCGCAAAAGCGCCTGATAAAAGCTCATACCATTCGCCGAGGCAAAGATCGTCACCTTTCCGATCGTCGTCGCGCCGATCCCGCGTTTGGGGACATTCACAATGCGCTGCACCGCCAGATCATCCTGCCCGTTGGCAATCGTTTTCAAGTAACAGAGGATATCCTTGATTTCCTTTCTCTGGTAAAAATTCACGCCTCCCACCAGACGGTACGGAATGCTGTACAGAATAAATTTCTCCTCCAAAAGGCGCGACTGGGCGTTGGTCCGGTACAAAACGGCAAAATCCGAATATTCCCGGTTCCCGGCCTCTTTGGTCTTTAAAATATCCCTTGCAATCGCATCCGCCTCCTCATAGGCAGTGTCAAACTGCAGAAAACGCGGCCGGCTGCCCTCTCCGTTTGAAGTCCACAGCTTCTTTTCCTTCCTGCTGCGGTTATTGCTGATCACCTCGTTCGCCGTGTCCAGAATGCTCTGCGTCGAGCGGTAATTCTGCTCCAGCTTGATCACCTGCGCCCCGGAAAACACCTTTTCAAAGCTTAAGATATTTCCGATGTCCGCGCCCCGAAAGCCGTAGATCGACTGATCGTCGTCCCCCACCACGCAGATATTCCGGTATTTTGCCGCTAACAGATCCACAAACCGGAACTGCACCATATTCGTGTCCTGATACTCATCAACCATAATATAGCGGAACTTATCCTGATAAAAATTCAGCACATCCGGGACGCTCTCAAACAGCTCCACGGTCTTGAGCAGCAGATCGTCAAAATCCAGCGCATTATTCTTCTTTAATTCCTTTTGATACTCCTTATAAATCTCGGCAACCTTCTTCTCCCTGTAATCTCCCTCCGCGCACGCCTCAAAATCCTGAACGGTGATCATCTCATTCTTTGCCGAGGAAATGCGTCCCAAAACCTCCCGCTCCCGAAACTGCTTAGAATCTATATTCAGCCTCTTAAAAATCTGCTTCATCAGCGTCTTCTGATCATCGCTGTCATAGATGGTAAAATTCGTGTTATAGCCCAGATAGTCAATATAGCGGCGCAGAATCCGCACGCATGAAGAGTGGAAGGTGCTTACCCATATACTTTCCGCGCCAAAATCCACCAGCCTGTCCACGCGCTCGCGCATCTCCGCCGCCGCCTTATTCGTAAACGTAATCGCCAGGATATTCCACGGCTTAACCTGTTTTTCCTCTATTAAATAGGCAATCCGGTGCGTCAGGACCCTGGTCTTGCCCGAGCCCGCTCCCGCCAGCACCAGCAAAGGCCCTTCCGTACAGAACACAGCCTCCTGCTGCATCTCGTTCAGAGTATCATATTTACCCATATATTCAGTACCGCCTTCTATGTAGAATCGTTTATAATTAACGCTATTATATACGATTTGGGCAAGGATGTCCATATAGAATGGCGTTGAGGGCAGCGTTTTGGAGGGCCGGGGGAGGTTGCGCCGTGATTTGCGCTGCGGTTTGCGTTTCGGGCCGATTACCTGAGAAATATATGGAGGATCGTGAAAGGGCCGCCGGCGGCAAGGCCGCCCTTTTACGATTCCCCGCCTGCCTCTATATTGCCCGCCTCAAGCAGCTCCATAAACTCCTCCCCTGTGAGCGTCTCCTTCTCCAGCAGACGGGCTGCCAAACGGTGGAGGTTTTCTTCATTCCCGCTCAGGATTGATTTTGCCCGCGAATACGCTTTTTTCACCAGGCGGATCACCTCGTCGTCGATCCTGGCGGCTGTCTCGGGCGAGCAGGCCAGCGACGCGTCATTTCCAAGATACGCGTTGTTCACGACTTCCAGGGCCACCATGCCGAACTGCTCGCTCATACCGTAGCGCGTCACCATCGCCCGGGCAATCTTTGTGGCCTGCTCGATATCGTTGGCGGCCCCGGTTGTAATGGAGCCGAAGATCAGCTCCTCCGCCGCGCGCCCTCCTGTCAGGGTGACGATCTTGTTAAACGCCTCCTCGCTGCTCATCAGGAAGTGTTCCTCGGATTCCACCTGCATGGTATATCCCAGCGCGCCCGACGTCCGGGGAATAATGGTTATCTTATGCACCGGCGCGGAATGGTTCTGTAAGGCCGCGACCAGCGCATGCCCGATCTCATGATAAGAGACAATGCGCTTTTCTTTTTCCGATACGCCGGCGTCCTTTCTCTGATAGCCGGCGATAACAGTCTCCACACTTTCCTCCAAATCCTGCTGAGACACGGTTTTCCTTCCCATACGGACAGCCCGCAGCGCCGCTTCGTTTACAATATTCGCAAGCTCTGCCCCGCTGACGCCGCTCGTAGCCCGGGCAATCGTGTGATAGTCCACCGTTTCGTCCAGCTTCACCTGACGCGCGTGTACCTTTAAAATATCCTCCCGCCCCTTCAGATCCGGGAGCTCCACCGGGATCCGGCGGTCAAAGCGGCCTGGGCGCAAAAGCGCTTTGTCCAGGGACTCCGGACGGTTGGTGGCCGCCAGAATGACCACTCCCTTCTGCCCGTCAAATCCGTCCATCTCGATCAGAAGCTGGTTCAAGGTCTGCTCCCGCTCGTCATTCCCGCCGACGCCGCCCCCGTCGCGCTTCTTTCCTATCGTGTCAATCTCATCAATAAATACAATACACGGCGCTTTTTCGCCCGCCTGTTTGAACAGATCCCGCACCTTCGCCGCGCCCATACCCACAAACATCTCCACAAACTCCGAACCCGAAATGGAGAAAAAGGGCACATGCGCCTCTCCGGCTACCGCTTTGGCAAGCAATGTCTTACCCGTTCCGGGAGGGCCCACTAAAAGCGCCCCCTTGGGAAGCGATGCGCCAATCTCCGAATACTTCTGCGGGTTGTGCAGAAAATCCACAATCTCCTGCAGCGCCTCCTTTGCCTCCTCCTGCCCGGCCACATCCGCGAATGTCTTTCCCGTCTCCGACTCCGCATAAATCTTGGCATTGGACTTTCCAAACGTCATCGCATTCGGCCCTCCCATGCGCTTCATCAGCGAACGGCTAAGCACCTGCCCTATCCCGAAAAACAGCGCCACCGGCAGAATCCAGGTCAGAAGAAAGTTGAGGAGCGGCGATGCCTGCGTCTGAATCTCCGCGCTGTAGCGCTCCACTCCCGCCTCCTTCAGCATCTGATATAAATCAGCCCCCGGAAGCTCCCCTGTCTTATAATTGATCCATCTGCTGTCCTTTAAGGTGTAAATAATCTCATTATTTGTCGTCACATACACCTCGTCAACATTCTTCCTCTCCAGCTCCTTCTCAAACTGATCATAGCGCACCTCCTGCGTCCGATCCATCATGGATGGAAAAATAAAGATGTTCAGAAGCATTACGATCAGCATCACCAGTCCATAATAATAGAGGAATGATTTGCGCGGCGGTTTGTTGCCGTATTCATTTTCTTTCATTTGTTTTTATCTCTGCCCTTCTCTGTATTTAATCATCTGCCAGTGCAAAAGGCACGCCAGAACGCCTCTGCCTTGTGTCTGATTTAAATGGACTATACCGCACAAACATATGATTGTCAATATATTATCATAAATATTTATTTACTTTTTATAAATATTGACTTATTTTTATAAATATGTTAGGATGAATCATACGAAAACAGCACCAACTGGTTTTACCAACCAAGCAAATACACAAAACGGAGACGAATACAACCATGAAGCATGGGGAAAAAAACACCTTAGAATCGATCCTGAAAGCGGCCAGAACCATGGTTAAACGAAGTTCAGCAGAGCCTGATCCGAACACCGATATGGCGGAACATGAATATGAACATGCTGAAAAAGAAGCAGGAGCAGATAACCGTAAACCAGACCTCCCCCCGAAACCGCCGTCTGGACAGGCGCCCTTTGAGAGCGTTCAGCAAACGGATGAACGCCTGTGGACAGAGAGCCGATTCTCAGCACCCGGCGCGCAGGAAGATGCGGATGGCAAGACAGGCCCGGATGTTAAAACTGGCATGCATTACAGGGCAGGCTCGGACGCTAAGACAGATGGATCCGGCAAGACACGTGCAGATGTTAAGACTGACAGCCTCGATAGGACTGCCGCAGACGTTAAGGCTGACAGCCTCAATAGGACTGCCGCGGACGTTAAGACGAATAGCCTCGATAGGACTGCCGTGGATGTTAAGACGAATAACCTCAATAGGACTGCCGCGGACGTTAAGACGAATAGCCTCAATAGGACTGCTACGGACGTTAAGACGAATAGCCTCAATAGGACTGCTGCGGACGTTAAGACGAATAGCCTCGATAGGGCTGCTGCAGACGTTAAGACGAATAGCCTCGATAGGGCTGCTGCAGACGTTAAGACGAATAGCCTCGATAGGGCTGTTGCAGACGTTAAGATCGATAGGCTCGACAAGACGCTGGCGGAGGTTAATGCTGATAGCCTAGACAAGGCGTTTGCAAACGTTAAGACTGATAGCCCCGACAAGACACATGCGGACGTTAAGACTGACAACCTCGTCAAAACATGTGCGGATGTTAAGACTGATAAGCATGACAGGACAGGCGCGAACATTAAAACTGACCGGCTCGATGGGACAGGCGCGAACATTAAAACTGACCGGCTCGATGGGACCGGCGCGAACATTAAAACTGACCGGCTCGATGGGACCGGCGCGGACGATAAGGCTGATATGTATGATACCTCAAATACGGTTACAGAAATAGATACGGAAACCATTTCGGCCCCTGAAGAGTATATGACAGATATCCATACTGTCGGCATCCATTTTTTGGAGTTCGCCGTTGCTTTCCTAACCTTGTCCAAATGCCAGTACCACAGCAGCAGCCTGAAGGTCAGCTCCCTTCCTTTCTTTACGCTCGTCGCGCTTGACAACTGGGCGGAAAAGGATTATACCATGTCCGAGCTGGCGGAAAAGCTTCGGATCACAAAACAGCAGCTCTCCAAAATGATCAATATGCTGGAGGAAAAAGGACTTGTGGAACGGATCCACGACCGGGAAAACCGCCGGCGCGTCTACATCCGTATCTGCGACGCCGGCCGTGAAATGATGGACTGCTTAAAGCAGGAGATGCTTGAATCCACACTGTTTGGCCTCCGCTCCTACAGCCCGGAGGAACTCTTTGAGATGGATTCCTGTATCTGCCGCCTGATAAAGCTGATGGAAAAATTCAACACAGATCCCGTGCATGAGGACGACCGGATAGAAGCGGGCGGGGGGGAGTAAAACTCCATTCCTTTTCCTGGCGGTATAAAGGGATACCCAGTTCAAACTTCTGATGGATGAGCCACGAAATCGTGAAAGCAGACGCAAGGGAGTGCATGACCGGGAACAGAGCGCCGGGGATTTCTCCATATAAGGTGTTCCGTTTTTTCGGCATGCCCTGCATTCATAAGTTTCCCGGTAATGGTCGACCACTTTCAGGCTGGCAGGAATGAACTGTACCTCCGTACGGACAAACTCCTCACCGACTTCTACCATGGCGCTCCCGCACCTTTCACAGATCTGTTCACTCTCATCGATTGTGTGGAGCACTTTGCTGCGGGGAATGTCTTTTATCAGTTTCTTCCGCTGGCCGGCATATTTCCTTTTACACAGATGTTTTTCGACCTCCGCCAGATCCGGTTCATGGGCATCCGGACTGGCACAGGATTCCAGTTCATTAAAAAGAGACATCTGTCCCTCTATTTCAAGGGCAGACATCTTCTCGGATTTTGTTCCATAAAGCTTACGGGTAAGGAAATCAACCTGCTCCCTGAGGAACCGGATTTGCTGTTCCAGTTCTCTGATCTGCTTTTTGTACTCCTGCTCTGTATCCGGCATGGGCTGAAAACCTTCCTTTTTATGATAGGTTCATTATACCATAAAACAGCAGGATTTTCCGGCATTTATAAGGAATTTCCGGGTTTTCCCGGTTTTTGGGGAGCCCATTTGCGGACTGCTTTTGGCTGCTCCGGGTTCAGGCCCTCCAGCAGCCAGCAGAACTGCTGATGGGAGAGCTGTCTGGCTTCTTCACCCGTGCGCGGCCACTTTAGACGGCCGTTTTCGTAGCGCTTATAGAAAAGACCGAAGCCGTCCCCTTCATAGTGGACTGCCTTAATTCGGTCAGCACGTTTTCCGCAGAAAAGGAATAAGGAATTGCTGTAAGTATCCATCTGAAGGCTGTACTGGATGATATCTACCAGGCCGTCCAACTGTTTTCTCATATCCGTGTACCCGGTGCGCAAATAGATTTTTTGTACCTGGGAGAGGTCTCCTGACATGACCGCACTGCTTTCAAGATAGCCTCCAGCAACTCCCGGAGAGTATCTTCAAAGAGTTCAACGGTCACAGTACCGGTATGGAGCACTGCTGCAGGAAAGGCACAGGAATCCTGTCTGCCGCGGAGGGATACCTCCGTAAATTCAGGGGCCGCATCCGGCATCAACGCAGCCTGCTCCATGACCGGCCTGCATCCATGACTCTTTCGGGGCAGTTCCTCAAGCGCCAGCTTCCGGAGCTTTGCCATCCAGTAATAATAGCTTTTTAAAGAGATATCATGCTGTTCGCACCATGCCTGGTTTGTCAGGCCGGAGGCCCTTCATTGCCGTATTACGTCGAGCCAGTATTGCAGTTTCATCTGCTTATCCTGAGTTAAAGCGGAAATGTCCATGGGTATTCTCCTTTACTTAGAGTTAGAGTTTTTGGAGTGAACACTAAAAACTCTAACCCTAAGTTTACAGGGGGAAGCTAAATATTTCACTACACGTTCTTAATTGACGCTTACGCTGTACGTGCCACTTTGCGGGAGATTTGGGCCAAATGAACGCGGCGAAACGGGCTGCGTTAAGTGAATTGGCCCAAATATACCGTGAAGTGGGGCGTGCAGATGCCAGGAATGAATTTTCAAACACGCTCTAAACCAGATATGTATTTACATCAATAATCCCCATCCGCTCCAAGATTGCCTTCCTGTCTGTATTCCACAGCCCCAGAGAAAGCTTGTCCACATTAAAAAACGCCGCATCGTTCGGGAACAGTTCCCTGAAATCAACCGCCAGCTCAAAGGCATATTCAATCGCCGCTCCGTATCCTCCATCCTTTTTACACAGGTAGAGGAATGCCTGCTTAAGTTCCACCCGAATTGAATCAAAATCAATATTCATCTCATATTCCGGAATATTTTCCCTGCTTCCTGCCATCTGCACATCCCTAAGAGCCTGAACCAAATTGGAGGCATTGAGCGGCTCCGCATCCTCGCTGTATCGTTTTAAGAAAGCATTGATATCAGTTATCATCTCTCCGATAGTCATACCCTTTCCTGATACCTCTCCCGCAGGCATTACCAGAAATATGTTTTCATCCCCCTCTTTCTTGTAAAGCGCCACCAGATTTGTCCCCACCAGCTTAAAAGTCACCGCCGCCTGCGTCTTGAACTGTACTGTCCGCATAACTCCATCTTCCTGTCTCTCAATCCTGATCTCTTCTGTCATTTTCTTTACCTTCCTTTCTGAATCTGTCCTGATATTGTACCCCGGCCCCCGCTTACACGTAGCCTTTAAATAAATATATGCGGTTTCCGTTCTAAATATGACAGTCCTTTCATATATTCTTTTAAATATGATACAGAAGAAATGATTATAAACATTTTCCGAAGCAGACCACGTAATAATTGCAAAAAAAGGCGCGCCTGTATTGGATAATCAGAACGAGCGCCTGTATATTCAAACCTGAAGATATTGCCCTGAAGGATGAGCGATTTCAGATTGAAAACGATCATTGGGTTATTTGACAGCGGAAAACACGTTTCAGACAGACTGTCTTCTGGGGTGTCGAAGCAACATTCTATAGATCCGCGGGTATAGCAATCTATGTATATTTCTTGGCTAATCCGTTGCCACAGCATTCCTTTCTTCCTTTCATTTTTCCTTTCCCTATTCCCCCCTATCCGAAGTAGGGTAAGGCCGTTAAAAGTTAAGGAATTTCGGGAAAAAAGAGCAGTTCAAAAGGAAAAA
>NZ_CALPCY010000071.1:0-19351 GCF_943193115.1 Otoolea muris | reverse complement strand
ACTAACTTTCCGTTTGTTCAAGTGTGACATATTTTGAATCGGATGGTATGTATTTAATATGATTGAAAACATAATATTATCCATCAGAGTAATATAGCAGAATAAAGTAATAATTGATATTTTACCGCATTAAGTATGGAGCATGATAAGATAGTTGATGGGATATCTATTTCAAAGGCGTCCCAGAACTGGACTGGAACAAGGGGTTCACGAAAACAAGGGAAGTTAAAAAAATAGGAATGGGAAATACCATACGTACTTAAATCTGTTCATATACAACTCTGCAAGCTTCTGTTTAGATAGTAGTTTGGACTTGATGGTGATCGGGAATACTTCGATATAGGCGGGGAGAGGTTACTGTTCGCAAGCCAATGCGAGGTGTTTTTGTGAGCTAAGCTCACAGATAGCAGACCCTCTTGAGTCAAATCCAAGAGCAGCATGGCCAGAATGGGAAACCCGCTCATTCATTTTATGTGCATTACTGTGAAAAAGCAGAGGAAAGAATTTTTGTGGTATTTAGAAATGGGGTATAGATGGATTTGGGAATTTTGAAAGTAGATAAATTCTCTACTGACAGGAATTATTCCGCGGTGCTGGAATCCTGGATTGTGACGGCCCCTGCGTATAGCCATGTTTACAACGGGGCAGAGTTTTCTGGTTATGCGGATGAAAACCAAAGGAACCGCTTATATACGGCCGCATTACATCAACAAAACAGGATTTCGAGGCCGGCGAGTATCGTCCATGACGACGCCATTGCTGGTCGGTATGCAGCTCTGTATGCGCCTCGCGCTATAACACCTTTGCGGAGATCAAGGAGGACGCAAAGTTTATTGAGGATACAGGCGAGAGAACCAGATTCCTGATGCGGTTTAAGCCAGTGGATGCGAAGTTCTGCCTGCAGGATCTGGAGATCGTCGGGGCTGGAGTTCCTGTAAGCCATGAAGACGAAGAATTTGACGCCATATAGAAGGCGGACGGCCCTGGATGACTCCGTGGGAGATCCGGGGCATCTTTACAGCAGTATTGTGCCCAGGGGCGCGCCGGTATGCATTGAGTCCGGGCGGGTCAGTCGATATGATTGATTTTATGAGAGAACCGGCCAGATGACAGTATGGCTCACGCAGGCGGATGTGGAGATAGCTGACGCCGAGATGCGGAGCGGGATGGAGTAAGGCGGTCAGAACGTGGGGTACTTTAAAACCAGCCAGCCTATCGGGGCAGGTGTGTACCTCCTGGCAGAGTTCGCCGTTTGGGTATATGAGGAGTAGGTCGGCAGCCATTGGAGGTATACAGTGACAGGATGACCTATTACGCAGACGGGGATATGTATGCAAAGGTGGCAGTCGTGAGGTACCAGGAGGAGTTTCCGGATGAGTATCCGTACAAGTAAAGGGGGATAGCCAGGAGGGCAGGGAAAGGCGGGGGGACCATCCGTTTTTTGCGTATAATGACAGCGTCCTATTTCCATACTTAAGGCAGAATAAAGACAAGGCACAGAGAATATGGAGGGATACCTATGTGGAAACCAGACAAAACATTTTATTAAAGGGAATACGGGTTAAGCTGGGCAGGCACGGAATGAAGACAGGAGATTCTGTGCGGCACTCCGGGAGAAAAAAGCAGGACAGCAAGACACTATACTGAAAAAGCTAAAAACTAAAATACTAATTGCAGGAAACCCTGACCTATACTATAATAAGGATAGGAAGATTTCCTGCGAAGGAGGAGACATGACTAACGAAGAGAAGATATTACGGTTCAGGCCGGTCACTATTCAGGATGACCTGATGTTCGGTACCGTGATGGCGGATCCGGAATGTTGCAAACCATTCCTGGAGACGATTCTTGGGACGAAGATCAAAAAGATTGAGTATCCAGAGAGACAGAAAACCGTGGATATCGCGATGCACTCGAAATCGATCCGGATGGACGTGTATATTGAGGACGAGGAAGACACGGTCTATGACGTGGAGATGCAGGCGGGGAAGAACCGGAACCTGCCTAAGAGAACCAGGTTTTATCAGGGAATGATCGATCTGAATATCCTTGCGAAAGGAGAGGATTACGTCCAGCTAAAAAAGAGCCTGGTGATTTTTATCTGCACGTTTGACCCGTTCGGCCATGACGAGTACATTTACCGGTGCGGGGAATATTACCAGATCAGCGACGGTTCTTACCATCCGCTGGGGGATGACGCCTGGAAAATTTTTGTAAACGCCACCGGGCATAAGGGGAATGTAAGTGACAGTTTTAAATCCCTGATGCGTTACATTATGAACGGGGAGGCCAAAGACTCATATACCCGGACGCTGGAAAGGAAAGTATCGCTCATAAACAGCAGTGACGAATGGAAGGTGAGTTATATGACATTGGCAATCAAGCTGGCTGATGAAAGACGGGAAGGCCGTGAGGAAGGTAATATCAGAACCTTGTATGATTTGTACAGTGATGGTGACATCACTTTACAGAGGGCCGCAGTTAAAGCTGGCATGTCTGAATCAGCCTTTCTTGAAGCTGCAAAAAGAATTACCGGGACATGATTCTTGTTTGCACGTTCGGCTATGACGGGTACATTTACCGGTGCGGGGAACATTACCAGATCAGCGACGGTTCTAACCATCCGCCGGGGGATGACGCCTGGAAGATTTTTGTAAACGCTACCGGGCATAAAGGGAATGTAAGTGACAGTTTTAACTCCCTGATACGCTATATTGTGAATGAGGAAATTCTTTTGAAGATGTTTGGAGTTTCTGGAATGTTTGTCTGGCACAATCCGCACATGGGCTAAGGAAGCCGACATGCCAGTATAATTCAGACGGCTGGTTCCTGGTATTGCAGCAAAAAATATAGGAGTATAATTCCTCTTTAAAGCCCCGTAATCCGCGGGGCTTTTTGACATAATGAATAAAAGCGGACAGAGCTCTGACAGGAGGGAAGAATGGCTGAATATGATCTTATGCATAAAAATAAAATATGCGGCCGGCTTTCTGTTGATGAGGAAACCGGCCGCGTTATCAGTTATAAAGATAATGGTTCCGGTTTATCCCCATTCGTTGGGCATGCTGACCTGAAAAAAATCAAACAGTGGTGGGAGATGCGCCATACCATAACGCAGCCTCATATGATCCCAATGCGTCGCTGGGAGGGCAAATGGAAAATACTGGGATCTGGATCATGAGATCCCGATTCTGATAAAAGAGAGTTACAAACATTATGGCCAGCAGTCCGTAAATGAAGTGTTTGCTTCCAGAATCCATGAGCTGCAGGGATGTGACATCCCGTTTGTAAGGTATATCGCAACAGTGACAGAGGAACATGGCACAATATGCAAATGTGAAGCATTCACATCGGATAAGATTGAGTTTATCCCCGCTTATGAAATCGCGGTAAGCCAAAAAGGCATAAATGCTCTGTCTGCCTACGAAAATTATATTGAGCTGTGCGTGAGCTATGGCATAGATCGCCCACTGAACCAGGATTTTATGGATTATCAGACAATGACGGATTTCGTGCTCAGCAATACAGACGAGCATTTGGCGAATTTCGGGGTATTGAGGGATACGGATACTATGAAGCTCATCGGCCCGGCGCCGATCTTCGATTCCGGAAACAGCATGTTCTTTGACGAGGAACGCTGGATTCCATACAGCCGCGGGGGCCTTTTGGGACGGAGGATTACCAGTTTTTTTAAAACAGAAGACAAAATGCTTAAAGAGGTCAAAAACCGTGCTCTTGTAAGAATGGATCTGCTTCCCTGCGCGTCTGAGGTAAAAGAATTGTATGAGAATGCCGGGATTCCAGAAAGGAAGGCGGCGTTCATAACCAAAAACTATGAATTAAAGCTTCAGATGTTCCAGGAATTCCAAAAAGAGAAGACGCTGTCTTTGTATGAAGAGCACAAAAGAGAAAAAATGGGGAGGGAAAAGCGTCAGGAGAAACAGGAAATGCCAGTGCAGTCTTTTATCATGCTGTGTGGAATCCCTGGTTCCGGGAAATCAGAGCAGGCGGCAAAAATCTGCCGCTCCATGGAAACTCAGGGATGGGTTATGATGGATGGAAAAGAACTGTACCCTGTTATCGATGCAGTGCGTGATTCCGTTTTTTTGATTAATAAAAAAAGCAGATTGCTGAAATAAAAGAACATGAACGGTACCGGAACTCTGTTGTGTTAATTTCAGCAAACGGAATACGGGATGAATTAAATACCAGAACGCTATATTTCAAAGACGACCTGGTTTTCCATATAGCTGAAACACGTACCAGGATTGCTTTGATGAGCGGGGCGTCCGTGGTATGTGATGCTTCCAACTTAAAAGCAAAGGACAGGGATGTTTTCCTGTGCATTGCAGATGAAATTGGCGTAAAAAACAGGGAAGTGTATATTATGCGGACAGAGCCAAAGCATTCCAGGGCAGATATTTCTTCGGAAAAGCTGGAAAT
This sequence comes from Otoolea muris, assembly GCF_943193115.1. Taxonomy (NCBI): domain Bacteria; kingdom Bacillati; phylum Bacillota; class Clostridia; order Lachnospirales; family Lachnospiraceae; genus Otoolea; species Otoolea muris. The sequence continues at coordinate 14,908 of NZ_CALPCY010000071.1, read as the reverse complement.
TTTACACTGGCGTTCCGCTGCCAACCCTCCTTCATTTCAGGAAGGATGGACAAATATCGTAAACTGTACCACAGAGAAAGCAATTGCGGACAAACAAAATATTGCACAAGGAGAACAGAATCAAGCGGATGATTTAGAACGACAGTTGGATACAAAAAATACGCAGAGAAGGGCCTGTCTATGTAGGTTCTTTTTTTGTACACATGGTTATAATTTAATAGTTTGTTATATTTACAGTACAGGCAAAGCCTGAATTTTTGCCAGCGGTTTCAGGTACGATCCCATATAAAAAACGCTATCCGCAGAAGACGCCAGCACAGCCAGAGGTTCTCTGCCAGCGATATGGCTTTGCCATATTTACTGAATCCGTCTTAAACACATATCCGCATCCCGTGGACGATAATTCCTTGTCTCCACGCATACTTATATCAGCCTGGCGCGGCAAGTGCAAAATACGATAGACAAAGCCGTGCCCCAAAAAGAAAAGGAGCAGCCGAAAATATGTGGAACATAAAGCTTGCAGGTTTCAAACGTACCGTAAAAAAAATTAATGCCCTAGCGGCGGAAACAAAAAAACTGACTGATGATGAAATGAGGAAAAAGACGCAGGAGCTGAAAAACCGTGCCATAGGGGGTGAATCCCTGGATAAACTGCTCCCGGAAGCGTTCGCCCTGGTCAGGGAAGCGGCAACCCGGGTACTTGGATATGGACATTATGATGTCCAGCTACTTGGCGGCATCGCCCTCCATAAAGGGTATCTGGCGGAGATGAAAACTGGGGAAGGCAAGACGCTGGTTTCCACAGCCCCGGCCTATTTAAACGCGCTGACCGGAAAGGGCGTCCACATTGTAACAGTAAATGATTATCTGGCGTCCCGGGACGCGGAGTGGATGGGCCAGATCTACCGCATACTGGGTTTAAGCGCAGGCTGTGTGGTCTCCGGCATGTCCATGGATGAACGGAAAAAGGCGTATGCCTGTGACATCACTTATGTGACGAATAATGAGCTGGGGTTTGACTACCTGCGGGACAACATGGCGCCATCAGAGAGCGGTATGGTCTTAAGGGGGCTTCCCTACTGTATCATAGATGAGACGGACTCTGTCCTTATTGACGAGGCGCGTACCCCGCTCATTATTTCCGGCCCGGGCGACAAGGTGACAAAGCTGTACCGCCTCTGTGATATCCTGGCGCGGCAGATGGAGCGGGGAGAAGAGGCGGGGAGGTTCCCAAAGGCCCTTGCGTGGGCAGGCGGCGGAGTAGAGGAGAGCGGGGATTTCATTGTGGATGGGGATGGCCAGAGCGCCATCCTGACGGAAGAAGGCATAAAAAAGACGGAAATGTTCTTCGGCATTGAAAACCTTGCGGATGAGGAGAACACGGATATCCGCCATCACATCATACTCGCCATCCGGGCCCATTACCTGATGGAACAGGATGTGGATTACATCGTGAAGGACGGGGAGATTCTGATTGTGGACGAGTTTACCGGGCGCGTCATGGAGGGGAGAAGGTATTCGGACGGGCTTCACCAGGCGATCGAGGCCAAGGAGCATGTGGATGTCCAGAGCGAAAATTTGACCATGGCGTCCATCACGTTCCAGAATTTTTTCAATAAATACAACAAGAAAAGCGGCATGAGCGGCACAGCGTATACGGAACGCAGGGAGTTCCGGGAAACCTATGGCATGGACGTTTTAAAAATTCCGACTAACCGCCCCGTGCTCCGGGACGACCGGCCGGATCTTGTGTTCCGGACAAAAGAGGAAAAATACAGGGCGGTCATCCAGGAGGTGCTGGAAGCCCATGGAAAGTCCCAGCCTGTCCTGGTGGGCACGACGTCCATTGAGACATCGGAGCTGCTAAGCAGGATGTTGGGAGTACAGGGGCTCGATCACCAGCTCCTGAATGCGAAGTTTGACAAAGAAGAAGCGGAGATTGTGGGGCATGCCGGTGAAGCCGGGGCCGTGACTATCGCCACCAACATGGCCGGCAGGGGTACGGACATCCGGCTGACGGATGAGGCCAGGGAAGCCGGAGGTCTGAAGGTCATCGGCACAGAGCGCCATGAATCCCGGCGGATAGACGACCAGTTGCGCGGCCGTTCCGGCCGGCAGGGCGACCCTGGAGATTCACGGTTTTTCCTTTCCCTGGAAGATGACCTGCTTAAGTATAACGGGGATGGGAAGGCCGCCGCAGCTTTAAAAGGCGTAAAAACGGAGAATGGGTACCCCATACAGCACAGGAAAACAGATCAGTATGTCCGCCGGGCCCAGGAAAAAGTAGAATTTGACAATTACGGCGTAAGGGAGTGCCTGCTGGCCTATGACATGGTAGATGACGCCCAGCGGGAAGCAGTCTACAGGAGACGCCTGGAGATCATCACCAGCGGGGATATCCATGGGGAGGCCATCCGGATCATCCGGGAAGCGTCGGAAAGAAAGACGGGAGCCATGCCGCAGGGCATGGGGAAACCGGAGCCCTGGAAGCCTGGAAGGCCGGGGAAGATCGCCAGGCGTTCCTTTTCCCATGCGGCCTGCATGAAAAAAAACATGGAAAAAGAGAGCCGCGGGTGTATCAGACATGCGCCCCATGACCGGGCGGAAGCATATGAAGCGATGGTAAAGGCAGCAGGGAATCCTGCAAGGTTTACACAGGTGGAAAGGAATATTTGCCTGAGGCGCCTTGACGCAGAATGGATCCGCCACATTGCCAGCATGGAAAAGCTGCGGGAAGTGATAACCTACCAGGCCATCGGCATGCGTGACCCGATTGTGGAATACAGGACGGAGGCGGCCCGGATGTTCCAGGAGATGCTGCTTTCGGTGGAGAATGAGACGGCAGAGGCCCTTGTCAGCCTGGGCATTTCCTGTAAAATGCAGGAGGGCAGGCCATACAAGGGGCAGGCCCGTGATGTGGAAACAGCGGGCCATGCCCTGGAAGAAGGGACGGCGTAGCCATGAAAAACGGCCGGATCAGTCAGCTCAGCCAGCTTATCCAAGTCCGGACGGTAGAAAAAACAGTAAAGCCTTTCCATACTTACCATGAACGTATAAGAAACTGTAGAAGGAGCAGAACAATAGGTGAAAAAATGACAGCCAGGACACAGTAAAGAAGCTGAGGGACTCCAGGAATACATCCCGGAGGAAAGGAGGTGAGGGCCGGAGATCCCGGCCCGGAAGGCATGGAGAATAGAAAATACAGGCCGCGGCTCATGTCCGCAGGCCGCCCCATGGATGGGGAAGGGAAAAGCCTGAAGGAACAGTATGGGGAGGAGAAAAAAGAAGAGCTGATCGTGCCGAAAAGCGCGGCAGTGAAACTCTCTCGGGCATATTCAGCCGTAGTTCAGGCGGTGATGGCTGCCTTCGCGCTGATCGGCGGCGTGTCACTGGCACGCCCGGAGCTGCGCGCAATTCTGGCGGGGATCATCCTGGAAGCGATCCGGGAGATTAAAGGATTTTGAAAACATGGAAGTGAAAAAAATAAAAAAGAAACTGGAAAAATTCACAGAATTTGCAGTTATCGGGGATGTCATAAAATCCTGCAATCATATGCGGGCTGCGTATGCTCAGACGTTTGCAGTGATTTTTGCATAAGCATAAACAGTAGACAGGACATAAAAAGTAAGGAGGCTGGCGGGATGGTTCAACACAGCATGGCATCCCTTGTGGGAGGCTATACAAAACTGTCCTATAACAGGAGGACGAAGAAATATCATGGGAAATGCCCGTTCTGCCATTCCGGGTCAGACGTGTTCTGTGTTGATAACAAGAATGCGGCGTTCTGGTGTTATTCCTGCGGGAAGCGCGGGATGATGGAGGACTTTAAGATCCTGGCGGGGCTTAAACGCCCGGAACCGGTACCAGAGCCGGAAGATCAGGAGATCATGAGCATCCATGAAGCCGCAGCGGCGTATTATTACGGCTGCCTTACAGGGCGCATGGCCTCCCATGCATATTTCTATGTTACAAAGGACCGGGGACTTGACCAAAAGACCCTGGCGGACTTCGGGATCGGGTACGCGCCATACGGGAACGGGAACCAGTCATTGTACCGGCATTTGAGGAAACAGTTTGACGATACGTCCATCTTCCGGTCCGGCCTGGTAAAGCGCGGGAAATACGGGGCGTATGACATGTTCCGGAACCGGATCATGTTCCCGATCTTAAACCGTAACGGGCGAGTGGTCGCTTTTGGCGGCCGCAGCCTGGACAGCAAAGAGCCGAAGTACCTGAACAGCGCAGAAAGTCAGGTATTTAACAAGCATACGCTGCTATATGGGTTCCAGACAGCAGAGGAAGCGTCAAAAACGGAGGATACGCTCCTGATATGCGAAGGGTATATGGATCTCATCGCCTTGCAGGCGCATGGGCTCCGCAACTCGGCAGCAGTGCTGGGGACGGTTCTGACAAAAGAGCACACGGAGCTGATCCGCTGCTTTTATAAAAGGGTACGCCTGGCTCTTGACAGTGACGGGCCGGGGATACGGGCTATGGCGCGCTCCATCCCGGTTCTGGAAAACGCGGGACTTGCGGTGGACGCCATAAGCTTCATCCCGGCAAAGGATCCGGACGAATTCTTCCAGATATATGGGAAGGAGGCCCTGAAGGCGCGGGCGGCAAAAGGAACAGATCCTTCCGTTTTAATGGTAAGAGCTTCGGCTGAGCCGGAAGCGGAGCTGGTCAGGCAGCTTGTAAAGCGCCTGCTGCCGGGAAGCGTCAGGGAAGCCGTCTCTTTGTGAGGCGGTTTTTGTAAGATAAATGAAAGAAAAAGGTTCCTATATTCTGGGGGTCAGCTTGACAATGGTTATCATATATGATAATATTTTGATTAATAAAAAGGAGTGATCAAAATTTTTCAATTGGATTTTTATATGCGGGAAAACGGTAAAATCCCAGTACAAGATTTTTTGTACTCACTTGCTCCTAAATTAAGGGCAAAAGCTTTCAGTGATATTGAATTATTGAGAAATATGGGGAACGAATTGAGAGAACCATATGTAAAACCGATAAAAGGCAGGGAAAATAAAGGGTTATATGAATTGCGTGTCAAATTTTCAAGCGACATAGCAAGAATATTTTACTTTACATACCATAACAATAAGTTTGTGCTGCTTCACGGATTTATCAAAAAGACCATGAAAACGCCGGAAAGCGAAATAAGGAAAGCAAGAAAATATATGGAAGATTATAAAAGGAGGACTGTTTTTGATGAACAAAGCAGGGATATCTTTTGAGGAAATGAAAGCCGATATGCTGAAGGACGATGAGTTCAGAACAGAGTACGAGAAATTAAAGCCCAGATATGAAGCTATTGAACAGATTATAAGGGCGAGGAAAGAACAGAACATGACACAATCAGAACTTGCTAAACGGGTGGGTACACAGAAAAGCAACATTTCCAGGCTGGAAAGCGGCAATTATAATCCCAGTTTAGACTTTCTTGTAAAAGTAGCGGGCTCATTGGGGAAGAACCTGAGTGTGCGGATAAAATAATAGCTTGTAAAGAGCCTGCCGCCAGAGATCAGCAGGGAAGCCAGGGGAGGGAAACCCGGATAAAGAACAAAACGATACCAGAAACGATTGGCCTGTGGAAAGCCGTCTCTTTTTGAGGCGGTTTTTTTTGCAGACTTCGTGATAGCAGTATGTAAGACTGGTTAATATTCCGGTTTGGCCTGATTATCAGATTTACTGCCAGAAGATGAATATTCCCAGGATCCAGACAACTAACAGTTATTGCTAATGTCCCTGCCCACACAAAATTTATTGTAGATGGAGTGCAGAAATCGCTTATCTGCAAAAAGGAAACGAAATCCTGTCAGAAAATCATGAAACGGTTATACTGCCCGAAAGAAGCTGTTCAAAAACGTTATCCGCCAGCCTCCAAATAAGAAAGAAAACGAACCTGTCTGAACGCCCAACCCCTGTTTTACCCTATTTATCCGTGTATTTCAGGGTGCAAAAAACGTGTGGAAATCAACAGCATCCTCCATACTTACTACGACAGCGCCGGGCGGGCATCTGCAGGCTGCGGGGCTGCCGGAATTAAAGAATGTGGAGGATGGTGAAATTGAAAATATCTGGAGACGGCACAGTGACAATGACCTTTGACGAATACGACTTGTGCCAGGAAAGCGCTGAAAACTGCGGGTACCGCATGACGGACTGGTATCCGGACATGGGTTCTGCGCAGAAGCTCATCTCGCAGTTCACGGACAACGTCCTGTTTGTCATATGGATCCTGTATTCCCCGCTTGCCAGGGAACTTACAGAAAAGGAAAGGCAGGTGCGCGGCTTTTTGAACCGTGAGCTGAACCACAGGCTGAACCTTGTGGGATAGGCCCTATTCACGTTTGCACACGGGATTCCCGCTGCAATAGATAAAAAACAGGAGTCAACAACTCCGCTGCAAGCAACGGGGCGTCAAACTTGCAGCGCTTGCAGAGCAGCGGGGTATTTGACCCTCGCGGCAGTCGCCAAATGTGCATGCAAGCATGCCTGCTTGGCTCGTTGCTCGCGGGAATAAAAGGAAGGAGGAGAAATTCCATGAGAAGAGAAATGAAATTTGCCCTGTTATCAGGCAAGGCAGAGCAGAAAGGGGCGAAAGCCGCTAATGGCATTGCCGCTGCGGCGGCCGCGGCTGCTCTGGCCATCCGTTACCCATATGCATTTTACGCGAGCGGGTTCGAGGTCCCGACTGTAAACTCCCAGAACTTGTCCCAGAAGTTCTCTGATCCGAACCAGATCATGGGCATTGTGGTCGGCCTGGCGCTGTGGATCTGCCAGATGGTCGGCGTCGGCATGTTTATCTGGGGCATCTACGGTTATGTGACCGCCAGAAAGGACGGCGAAGCCGAAGCCATGAACGGGGCGCTTGGAAAACTGATCTCAGGAGCTGTTCTGATTGGCATGAAAGGCGTGCTTAAAATGCTCGGCATCATATCATAAGACGCTGACAGGCAGACAGAACCGGCTTCGGCCGGTTTTGCCCATTTATGCACAGGCCCGTATAAGGAAGTTCTGCTGATAAAGCAGCATGCGGGCCGCGCAGCAAGAAGGGGAGAAGTTTTGTTACTGTTCAGGTAGGTCTGCGCACTTGCTGCGCTGACCGTATGATAATTTGGGCTGGCGAGCAAAAATCCCATCGCTGCAGGCGATTTTCATGGATTTTTGCTGGTTGCTGTGAACGGATGTGAACAGTAACGAAGTTACCCACTCTACTTGATTAAGGAGGAGAACGGTATGTTTGTTAAGAGAATCGCCGCCCTCGCGGCGGCTATAGCCATTTCCCTGTCTGCCGCCATAACCTCCTTTGCGGCAATGGATCTGGATGAATATGACGGAACCATGTACAGCGCCGTGAAGCAGCTCATTGAGGAGGAGGCAGATCAGGACATCAGGGACACGGAGCTGGAGATCCTGGAAGCGATCCACGCGGAGATCGCCAGCCAGGGGGCCTCCCTGGCCAGCCAGAAGGAAGGCGCGCAGTTGATCAAGAAGATCGCCAGCGATAAGAGTCTCTGGGCTTCCCAGTGGATCGCCGCATTCCAGAAAGCATGCGACCAGTACGGCGTCCCATCGTCTGTATCAGGCGGTCTCTCTGACGCAGATTCTGACGCGGATGCGGTGAACAAGCTCCATATCCTGCAGTGGGACGCGGATGCCAGCGGGGTGAACCGAAGCGCCATGAAGCTGATGATCGACCGGATCATGTCAAACACGGCCCTGACCAATGTTATGGGGATCTGCATGGCGTTCGCATCCTCCCTGTGCATTGCATTTGGGATTGGGGATATCCTGCAGCAGGCGACGGAAAAGAGCGCGTCCACGGAAGCGCTGTGGAGGGCGTTTTTAAAGCTGTGCGTGGGGCTCTTTATCATCTATAACTGCCTGTACATAGCGGCAGTCATCATTTACACCGGGGATATCATCCTGACGGCGGCCTTAAACGCAACAAGCGGGGCGGGAGCCGTGGACACGGGGGCATACCGCACCCACATGGCGATGTGGCTTTCCGTCACATCCATTGAGAAATCCGGGGGATTCTCCCTCCTGGCCAGGACGGCGGGAAGCGGGAACGCAGGGGTGTTCTCCACGGCATTCAACGCGGCAATCGCGTGGGTGGGAAGCCAGATGCCGGCAGTGTTCAGCGGGATCTCGTCCGTCCTTGGCGGGCCTGTTATCAGCCTGATCACGAAGTTCGCAGGCTCGGCCATCATCTCGTTTGTCATCTCCCTGACCGTTTACGCCGTCGCGATCGACATCGGCGTCCGGTTTGTGTTCACCCCCCTTGCTGTGGCGGATCTTTTTTCCGAACGGTTCCGCAGCACAGGCATACGGTGGCTGAAATCACTGGCAGCAGCGGCAATCCAGGGCGTTATCATCTATGTGATTGTCATTGTGGGAACGCAGTTAAGGGAGATCCTGGAGAGCGGGGCATTGATCCCCGGGTTCTCGCCGGTTACAAGCTGCATTGTGAACCTGACGATGATCGGGCTGTTCGTGAAATCAGCCGGCATCGCTCGGGAGATCATTGGCACACATCCATAAAAATGTATGCTCGGAATCTCTCTGTGACTGCCTTTGCGGCTGATGTTCCGCCAGATGCACCCAATTTAATCAACGTACGCTCCACGTACGCCTCATAAATTTGTGCGCATCTAAAATTATCTCACAAAATCAGGCGCAGCGAGATTCCGAAAGTACATAAAATTAGCAGGGAGGAGAAGAACATGATTATTATGCCAGTACCAAGGGACGTACGGGAGTTTAAGCCAAAATTCATTGGCCCGTTCAGCAAACGGGAATTTATCGGCGTAGCAGCCGCAGCCGCGCTTGCAGTCCTGGCCTTTGCCCTGACCCACCCGTTTTCCACAGGCATGACGGTAAACCAGCGGGCCGTGATTGTACTCATTCCAGGGGCCATTCCGCTGGCCTGCGGGTTTATCGACATTGAGGGGATGCCTGTCTGGGTATATGCCAGAAACCTGTTGATCCAGAATTTCCTGGCGCCTAGGCACAGAGTATACCGCACGGAAAATAATTTCGCGGAATACGCGAAGCAAAACCGCATCACGATGGAGTACCTGGACGGCGCCCCGTCCTGTATGGCGTCCCAAAAGCGCAGGAAGCAGAAGGAATATGATAAAGCCCTTGCCGCCTTTGTGGCTGGGAACCCGGAATATGAGAGCGTGAAATGACCGCAAAGGCTCTGGATACCTAAAAAAGAAAGGGGAGAATCCCATTGTTATTTGGAAAGAAAAAGAAGGAAGGCAGCGGGCTCCAGGCAGAAGTCACAAGGATCCCGTCCGGGAATAAGCAGGGAAGCTTTAAAAAGAAGACAGACCTCGGACAGGAGCGGTATATGGGCGACATCGGGAGCATGGAGACGCCAAAACCAAAGGCGGAGGCAGCGGCCCCGGAGCCGGTAAAAGCCCCGGGGAACAAGCGGAAGACGAAAACGCGGAAAAAGAAGCTGATAAAGGGAAGGAAGGAGAAGATCGCCGCCTTAAAGATCCCCAAAAGCTCCCAGGACACGATCCCGTACAGCCGTGTCTACAAAAACGGAATTTTCCAGTCTGAAGGGAGCCTTTATACCAAAACCTATGAACTGACGGACGCGAACTTCAAGACCGCCACGCAGGATCACCAGGACCAGATGTATTACGCTTACGGGGATCTGATCAACTATTTCCAGCCTGACGTGCGGCCGCAGTTCACGATCTTTAACACGAAGATCGATAAGGATTCTTTCAGGAAAAATACGCTCTACCAGAATAAGCAGGACGGCTATGACGGATACCGGCAGGCCATGAACGAAGTGCTGGAGGAGAAGATTTCCGGAGGGCAGAACAACATCATCCAGAAAAAGTTCCTGACTGTTGGCGTGAGTGCGGAGAACATCCAGGTAGCAGCGAACGTGTTCAGCCGCGTGGATACGGAGATCGCGCCGAAGATCAAGGAGATCAACGGGGCGGATACTGTGCCGATGCCCTTGGTGAAGAGATTGGGGATCCTGCATGAGATATATAACCCGTGCGCCGCCCCGTTTTACAAAAAGATAGAGATTGGCGGCAGGAAGGTGGAGACCTTTAACATCGGCCATATGCTGGAAATGGGCCTGACCACGAAGGATCTGATCGCGCCCATGGATATCCAGTTCTATGACGATTATTTCATCATTGATGACAAGCTGGGGCGGGCGCTGTCCATGAGGCTGTACCCGACACAGCTTTCCGCCGACATCATGACGGACATCGCGAGCGTGCCATGCACAACACTGACAAGCATACATTTTTCTCCCATGCGCCAGGATGAGGCAATCAAGCTGGTGCGGAACCAGATGTTAGAGGTCACCAGGGGGATGGCGCAGTCAGCGGAAAAGAAGGCCAGGAAAGGCTTAAGCAGTGAGTTCGTGCCGATTGACTTAAAGCAGCAGAAGGAGGATGCCGACAAGGCCTATGATGACTTCACAGTCCGAAACCAGAAATCTATCCTGATGACACTGGTGTGCGTGGTGTTCGCGGATACCTATGACGAACTGGAAAACTACACAAAGATGGTTCAGAACAATGCGGAAAAGCACTTATGCGTCATGAGCAAGCTGAATGGGCAGCAGGAGAGCGGGCTGGCGTCCGCAGTGCCCCTGGGTGTGAACCGGATCTACGCAGACCGAATGGTGAATACGGAAGCGGCAGCGCTGTTCATCCCATTCGAGGCTCAAGAGATGAACGAGGCTCACGGCCTGTATTACGGCGTAAACGCCACAAGTCATAACCTGATCGTGCTAAACCGCATGGATGCCCAGAACGCCAACGGGCTGATCATTGGAAAGTCGGGCTCAGGCAAGAGCTTTGCGGCGAAGATGGAGATGGCCCAGGCTTTTTTGAAGTCTGAGTCCAATGAGATCTTTGTCATTGACCCGCAGGCGGAGTACAAGCCGCTCTGTGAGGCTCTTGGCGGCCAGGTAATCCGCATCGCGCCCGGGTCCAATACCCACATCAACCCGTTCGATATGGACTTAGACTATGCCAGCAACGGTGACGGTACGGGTGATGACCCGGTGACGGTAAAGTCTGACTATATCAGCGCCTTATGTGAAGCGGCGGTTGGCGGGAATTACGGGCTGAATCCGGTTCAGGAATCCGTCATCGACCGGTGCGTGCGGATGATCTACGGCCCGTATATTGAGCATATGGACAACCTCCGCCGTTCCGGGAGCCGGATCACCTGCGACCGTGACGCGGTGCCTACCCTGAAGGACTTTTACGCCGTGCTTCGCAGGCAGCCGGAGCCGGACGCCGATTATATCAGGATCGCCATGGAGAAATACTGCGAAGGCTCCTATGACACGTTCGCTTACAGAACGAACGTGGACACGGATCGCCGGTTCATTGTCTATGACATCAGTGACATCGGGACAGGGTTAAAGGAAATGGGGATGCAGGTATGCCTGGAGGACATCTGGAACCGTACAGTGGCGAACAAGAAGCGGAAAATCCGCACCTGGGTCTTCATTGACGAGTTCTATCTGCTCACACAGTCTGAGACATGCGCAAGGCACCTGATGTTCATTTACAAGCAGGCCAGGAAGTTCGGCGGCGTCCCAACCGGTATCACCCAGAACATCGAGGATATGCTGACGAACCGGGAATCCCGGGCGATCATCAATAACTGTCACCTGATCCAGATGCTGAATCAGTCGGATGCGGACCGCAAGGAGATCGGTTCTATCCTGCATATCTCGGACGCACAGCTTGACTTTATCAAGAATGCGCAGTCCGGACACGGACTTATCTGGTATGGCGGCGCGCTGCTGCCCTTCGGAAATGACTTTCCGGCTGAGAACCAGATGTTCGGGCTTCTTTCTACGAAACCTCAGATGCAGGTATAACAACAAAACAGCACATGTGTTGACTGATAAATAAGTTTCATACTGGAACGTGGAAAATTACGGCGATAGGACATAGTTTGGGAAAGCATGTTTGCTGATACAAGTAGATATGCTTTTTCTTTATGAAAAGCTGCGCTCTGGTAAACAGGAGCGGAGCTGTCCAGAAGAACAAAAATCCTGGGGCTATACATATAATAAAAGGTCTCTTTTTTACAGCATGGGGCATACTGGCGGTATTTCGCCCCGGACAGGCAGTGGCTATAGGGAACTGTATAAAAAGCAGCCCCGAACAGAGCGGTTTCATGTCCATACTTCTTTTAGACCATATCAGCATCAAGGTATCAGAGATGAAAGCAGCGGGAAAAACAGAAACAGCTCCAGGAAGAGCTCAGCATTCCTGAAAGCCAGATATCAGATCCCATAAGCAAGATACCAATCAGGGACATGGGGATTTCCGCAAGGCCGGGACTCACTGGATACTTGATTTTTCGTGGCAAAATCTGGTAGATTTTAGGATCTGATTTGGAAGAAAACAATGAAAAACACAAAAAATGGAGGAAAAGATATGGCATGTGGATTAACAGTATTGGTAAACATCAGTGAGGAGCTGACAAACCGCTTCACTCCGGAGGAAATCAGTTCCTTAAAAACCCCGGAAGGGAAAGAAAAACATAAGGAAACTCTTAAGGAGATTTATCACAACGCCTGTGGCCATGTGCTCAGTGAAGGGGATTATGACGGAGCGCTACAAGGTGTGGTTGCTTATTTCAGGGACAAAGCAATGAGCTTTGAAGATGCAGAAGATGAAGAGGGGTACGGATTCGGAGCTACAAGGCCAGACGGGATACGGAAGAAAATCCTTTCCTGGAACTGGGATCAGTCGATGCATGTCATCAGGATGCTGGAAGCATTCGAGGCACAGGCCGAACAGAAAGGGATCGCGAAGCTGTCAGAACTGTTCGCTTCCAGCATGACAGGAGACGGGCGGATCCAGTGGGAAATGTTTCCATACCCGGCATCCCTTTATGAACTGCGGAAAGCGCTGGATGCCGCTGACAATGTGTTCTCCTACGGGCAGGATAAGCTTGTTTACAGCGAATCGGAGGGACTCAGTTCTGATATAAGCCCGTATGCTCCCAGCCATGTGATTAACAGAGCTAAGGAACATCCTGAGGATTTCCTGCTCCTTGAAGTATACTACGATTAAAAAACAGCATTTCCCTTTTTATTTCCGCGAGCAACGAGCCAAGCAGGCATGCTTGCATGCACATTTGGCGACCGTCGCGAGGGTGTTGGCTCAGGAAGCCTGGAAACGGGCTTCTCTGTGTGCTGATAACAGCTATGCAGATCCCCATACTTCTAATGTCAGTCAATATAAGGCATTGGGAAGGGGGAGAAAAACAGAATATCAAATAAACAGCAATTAAAGCGCAGACAAAATAAAAAACAGAGGAGAGGGCAGCAGGAATGGAAGAAGATGATGAGGAGGGGATAACTATATCAACCAGAAATTTACCGGAAGATAACAATAAAACCAGTCGGAAGGCGCAGGAAGGCACATACAGCAGGGGACAGATCTACCACGTCAGCCAGGGGACGACAACAGGGAGCGAGCAGGCGGGAGGCCGTCCGGCGGTTATTGTCAGCAATGATAATGGGAATACCCACTCCACGGTTGTGGAAGTCGTTTTCCTTACGACAAAGAAGAAACACTGGATGCCCACGCATGTCCCGGTCCGCTCAGCACAGCGCCCATCCACTGCGCTGTGTGAGCAGATCCAGACTGTAGACAAGGAACGGCTTTTAAGATACATAGGGAACGCATCAGAACAGGAGATGCGGATGATTAACAGGGCGTTAGCGGTCAGCCTCGGCCTGTCATGGGAAAACAAAGGCAGAGCCATAAAGAAAAAAGCTCCGGGAAAGCACGATGAGAAGCATATCCACGAAAAAGAGTGGCATCTCTTTGACAAAGAAATCGCCGCAAATATGGGGGTATCCGCCATACTTTCACCAGAGACCGGCCTATAAGGGGGCCTGGAGCGCGTCCTAAAATGGCTTTCTGGTAGCTGTGAGTCCCATTTTGCTGGAGATTTGTCCCAAATGAACGTGGCATAGCGGGCTGCGTTCATTTGGGGTAAATATACCGAAAAGTGGGGGCATGCAGATGCCAGGAATGAATTTTCAAACATGCTCTGGCATGCCATATCGTTTTTAGAAAGAGAGGTTCCATATGATCGAAACAAACAGTCTCTGGGTGGCGTCCTACCTGCACGAAATGTTTGGTTCTTACATCTACTTAAGGCCAGGGGAAAGGCCACATTCACGTCTGTATGAGGAAACACTCCTCGCGGCGGATATTGTAAAAATGGGTATAGAATCCTGTGACAGGTGTTTTCTGGAATTCGTCCGGGAGAAGACGGACACCAGGGCGGCTTCCCTTTACCAGGTGATCCGGCGTTTCCCGGATGAGGCGGTAAGGAGCGGGGCGGCATTCCTGATTGAGCGGCTGACAGACGCATCGGATCCTGACAGGCTTCTGCCATTAAAGACAGGCGTGCTTCCAGACGCGAGCGCCGCATTTGTGGACGCAGGTTCAGAGCTGGGGAGGATGCGGGTAGTGGCGTGCCCGTCACAATCCTCTCTGCCTACACGAAGCGGGAGACTGTCCGATCCTCCTGCGCCGTTTGTATAGAGACCGGGCTAATCAGCTCCGCAGGCTGGCGGACGGGCTCTGCTTTGTTGTTATGAAGGCGGGTGTCTCCCTGTCCCCAGTCCCACACGGCTCAGGGGTGTGAAATGCCGGATCCTTTTCAGCGGATATGGAACAATGGGAACAGGGACATATATTTACGGCGGAACCGCTTTTGGTTAAGAACCAGAGCATATGGAAATGACAGGAAGATGTTCCTCTGGTTATCCGGGAAAGGAAGGAGCAAAGATTGAAAATGAGAAGTAGAGGGTATCCATTCCCTTAATCGCATCACAAACAAGCCATCTTTCGGTGGCTGCTTT
>NZ_CALPCY010000070.1:0-19403 GCF_943193115.1 Otoolea muris | reverse complement strand
CCGGCGCTTAGCGAGGTCTTTTCGAGCTTAGCGTCCGCTGCGCTTTTCTCCGAGCGGGAGCGGGGTTCCGTTGGATAGCAAACTTTCCGCTGGCGGCCCCTTCGCCATCTCCCTCCATTTTCGGAAATTTCCCAGTTGACGAATCCTCTCCTGTGTTATACAATATCTATAACAATTTCCCCAACACGAAAGAACGAAAGATGGTGAACTATGATTGTAGAGATTGACTTCAACAGCGATGAGGCGCTTTATATTCAGCTCAGAAACCAGATTATCATCGGGATTGCCACGGAGCGGATCCATGAAGGAGATTCGCTGCCGTCAGTGCGCCAGTTGGCGGATCATATCGGAATTAACATGCATACGGTAAATAAGGCATACTCTGTATTAAAGCAGGAGGGCTTTGTGAGGCTCGACCGGCGCAGGGGCGCGGTTATATCGCTGGATGCGGATAAGATGCGCATGCTCAAGGAGATGGAGCGGGAGATGAGCGTGCTTCTGGCAAGGGGGATCTGCAAGCGCGTCACCCGCGAGGAAGTCCACAGCCTGGTGGATTCGATATATGACGCATTTTCCCGCTAGTACAGCATTGCATTAATTCGCGAGTAAACATCACCCGCTATCCGCGCCCTCTGCACGCCTGCGAAGCTAGCCGTAGGCTCCACTACGCCGTCGCTTCGCAGACGCACAGATGACACGAATATCAAGCACTTTTTACTCGTAAATTAATGAAACACTGTACTAGTACATCGTTCACTAATTAACTGGACTTTATTATAGCCGAAAACACCTACAGATATAGTGTTTTTATAGTCCGGTTATTAAAAAAATGCTGTACTAGTACAGCATAAATTAAGTTCCTGATACATTCGTTTTCAGCAAGGCTTGATTTATCAACATTTATGGCTGTTCTCATGAGTCAGAAACTTATTATTCGATGTACTAGTACAGCATTTCGCAGATACTCATACACTAAGCACCCGCTATTTGCGCCATTGCCGCGTTGGATTCAATCGACGATGCCACCGCATCGCCTCCTTCCTCCGCCTTGCACTGACACAAATATCAGGCGCTTAGTATACGAGTATCTACGAAACGCTGTACCAGAGCGCGATTGAAACGCATTCCGGAGCCTGCTTTAAACGCTCCGGCGCGTGGGTTAAGGATGGAGGAGAAATGAGATGATATGTGAGAAGTGCAGGATTCGCGAGGCGAATATCAAATACACAGAGGTGATCGGCGGAGTCAAGACCGAGCACAATCTCTGCTCGCAGTGTGCGCAGGAGATGGATTTCGGCCAGTATTCAGCGATATTTGACGGGGAATTTCCGCTGGGGAAGCTCTTATCCGGCCTGCTGGGCCTTTCGTCCCCGGCGTCGCGCCCGCAGAAGGCGGAGGAGGTGGTCTGCCCGAACTGCAAGACCAGCTATGAGGAATTCATTTCCAACAGCCGCTTTGGCTGCGCGGACTGCTACCACGTCTTTGACCTGCTGATCGGGGAAAAGATCAAAAAGCTGCAGGAAAACGCCAGCCACACGGGAAAGCAGCCAAAGATGCGCCCGGCCCGCGAGGCCGTTTCCGCGGTCACAAAGGACGGCAGCCTGGAATTATCCGGGCAGGAGCAGGTCAGCCAGCTCGAGAGGCAGCTACGGGCAGCGCTGCGCGTTGAGAATTATGAGGAGGCGGCGGTGTGCCGCGACCGGATCCGGGCATTAAAAGGGGAGAAGCAGGAAAATGACGAGATGGTTTGAAGAGGTAGAAAATGACGATTCCAACATTGTCTTAAGCCGCGTGCGTCTTTCGAGGAACTGGGAGGAGTATAAATTCCCCTCCAGGCTGGGAAACCAGGAGGCGCGCAGCATGATCGGCTGCTTAAGGGCGGCGTTTGGCGATCTTCCCGAGAGGGACGGGCGGGCGTTCGCCTACCGCGATCTGGAGTCCATGGAGGAGCTGGACCGCATGGCCATGGGGGAGCGGCGGCTTTTAAACCGGACGCTGATGGAAAAAAAGACGCCGGGCGGGATCCTTTGTTCCGAGGATGAGAAAGTCAGCCTTGTCTTAAACGCAGACGACCATATCCGCCTGCAGGTGCTTGCGCCGGGCTTTGATCTGAAGGGCTGCTATGAGGAGGCGGATAAGCTCGACGACTACATGAACGAAAAGATTTCCTATGCGTATAACACAAAGTACGGGTATCTCACTTCGTACCCGACGAATGTGGGGACGGCCCTCAAAGCCTCGGTGGTCATCCATCTGCCGTCCCTGTCCGTCAGCCGCCGTTTTCAGGAGCTTTTAAGCGATATGGGGCGGTTCGGGACCACGGTCCGCGGCGTATTCGGCAGGGGAAGCGACAATATCGGGGATCTGTACGAGGTCTCCAACCAGAAGACCCTGGGCGTGAGCGAGCAGGAGATTTTAGAGCTGGTCATGAATGTGGCCGGCCAGCTCTCCGAACAGGAAAAGCAGGTGCGGGAGGCGTCGCTCAAAAAGAACCGCCTGGTACGCGAGGATGAGGTCTACAAATCCTACGGCATCCTCAAGTATGCGCGCAAGCTCTCCATGAAGGAGGCGATGACGTTTTTGTCCCATTTGCGGGCCGGCATCGCAGACGGGCTTTTGGAGACAGAAGAATTTATCAGTATTTACAGCCTCATGATTGGCATTCAGCCTGCGAATCTGCAGAAGCTGTGCAAAAAGCCTCTGGGGAAGGAAGAGCTGGATGTGGCCAGAGGGCGCTATATCCGCGGGCTTCTTCCGGATTTAAAACGTAAGCAGGAGGACAACAACGAATGATCGATCGTTTCACACAGAAAGCGCAGCAGGCCATCCGCCTGGCTGTGGACACGGCGCAGGAGCTGGAACACGGCTATGTCGGCACCGAGCATCTGCTTCTGGGCCTGATCAAAGAGGGGACTGGGGTGGCGGCCGCCATACTTGAGCGGTTTGACGTGCAGGAAAAACGGGTTCTGGAGCTGATGGAGCGCCTGATTTCGCCCGCGATGCCCACGCGCCTGGCGGGGCCGGCCGAGTACACGCCCGGGGCCAGGAGCATCCTGCAGGCCAGCTATGAAGAGGCCGTCTTTTTCAAAGCGCCGCTTATCGGCACGGAGCACATCCTGATCGCCATGATCAAGGACGGGAAATGCACGGCCTCGCGCCTCTTAAACACCATGAATGTCAATATCCAGAAGCTCTACATTGACCTCATGGCAGCCATGGGGGACGACGCGCCGTCCGGCCCGGTGGACGCGGCGGCGCGGATCCGGCGCGAGCGGGGGAACACCCCTAACCTCGACGCCTTCAGCCGCGATCTGACAGAGCTTGCAAGGGAGGGGAAGCTCGATCCCGTGATCGGCCGCGAGACGGAGATGAAGCGCGTGATCCAGATCTTAAGCCGCCGCACGAAGAACAATCCCTGCCTGATCGGGGAGCCGGGCGTGGGCAAGACCGCCGTGGCCGAGGGCCTGGCCCAGCTCATTGTCTCCGGCAATGTCCCGGATACGATCGCCAAAAAGCGCGTGGTCAATTTAGACATCTCCGGCATGGTGGCAGGCTCCAAATACCGCGGCGAATTTGAAGAGCGGATCAAGCGTGTGGTCTCAGAGGTTAAGGAGGACGGGGAAATTCTCTTGTTTATGGACGAGATCCACACGATCATCGGGGCCGGCGGCGCAGAGGGCGCGCTGGACGCCGCCAATATCTTAAAGCCATCCCTGGCGCGCGGCGAGATTCAGCTCATCGGCGCGACCACCGTAGAGGAGTACAGAAAGCACATCGAAAAGGACGCGGCCCTGGAGCGGCGCTTCCAGCCGGTTATGGTGGAAGAGCCCACCGAGGAGGAATCCATTGAGATCCTGGAGGGCCTTAAAAAGCGCTACGAGGAGCACCACCGGGTCGTGATCGCCAGAGAGGCGATCGAGGCCGCGGTGCGCCTGTCCGCCCGCTATATAAACGACCGCTTCCTGCCGGACAAAGCCATCGATCTGCTGGACGAGGCGTCCTCCAAGCTCCGCCTGGGCGTCTACACCGAGCCGGAAGAGATAGGCCGCCTGGAGGAGGAGATCAAAAAGCTGGAGCAGCAAAAAGAAGCGGCCATCAAGTCCGAGGCATACGAAAAGGCCGGCGAGATCAAGAAGAAACAGACGAAACGCCGTGAAAAGATCGAGCGGATCCGCGAAAAGTGGCAGAAGGAAAAAACGCAGAAAAAGCTTGTCCTCGGGGAAAATGAGATCGCGGACATTGTATCAGACTGGACCAAAATCCCGGTGCGCAAGCTCGCCCAGGAGGAATCGGAACGCCTGCTGAAATTAGAAGGCATCCTGCATGAGCGGGTGATCGGCCAGGAGGAGGCCGTATCCGCCGTGGCGCGGGCGATCCGGCGCGGCCGGGTGGGCCTTAAGGATCCCAAGCGTCCCATCGGCTCCTTCCTGTTTTTAGGCCCCACGGGAGTGGGAAAGACGGAGCTTTCCAAAGCGCTTTCCGAGGCGCTTTTCGGCACGGAAAACGCCATGATCCGCGTGGATATGTCTGAATATATGGAAAAGCACAGCGTTTCCAAGATGATCGGCTCCCCGCCGGGCTACGTCGGCTACGATGAAGGCGGCCAGCTCAGCGAAAAGGTGCGCAGGAGCCCTTACTCGGTGATCCTGTTTGACGAGATCGAGAAGGCTCACCCCGATGTGTTTAATATCCTTTTGCAGATCCTGGACGACGGCCATATCACGGACGCCCAGGGGCGCAAGATTGATTTCAAAAACACGGTTCTCATTATGACTTCCAACGCAGGGGCGGAAAATATCATGTCCCCCAAGCGGCTGGGCTTTTCTTCGCAGGCGGACGAGGCTTCGGATTACCGCTTCATGAAGGAGCGGGTGATGGACGAGGTCAAACGCATGTTTAAGCCGGAATTCATCAACCGGATTGACGAGATCATGGTGTTCCATCCGTTAAATAAGGAAAATATCCGGGAGATCGCGGGCGTGATGTTAAAGTCCATCGTCAGCCGGACGAGAGAACAGGTCGGGATCAGCCTGACCGTTGAGGAAAGCGCTCTGGAATATCTGGCGGAGAAAGGGTTTGACGAGAAGTATGGGGCAAGGCCGCTGAGGCGGACGATCCAGAGCGAGCTGGAGGACAAATTGTCGGAGGCGCTTTTGGAGGGGAGGATCAAAAAAGAGGATGAGGTGTTTGTGAGGCAGGCGGACGGGGAGCTGTTGTTTGTGAATTGCGCGGAGGCTGAGGCGGTAAAGGTTTAAAGAGATGACGGCCGGAAGCTTGATTAATCCGTGAGCTGTACCCCATGCTGTTTGCCAGTGAAAGGAATACAAAAATGCTGGCTTATTGAACGAAATTATGTTAAAATGAAGTCCTGAATCCACCGCGTTTACACCTTTTGCATCTGTTTCCTGAATAGAGGAGCATGGCAAAACGATTACAACGGCCGCAGTGCTTATATAAGGTATAGACCGCGGTACAAAACATATACACAGAAGATTATCAGGAGGATAAGATCATGTCTGTAATAAGCGAATTAATCCGCATTGAAGAGGACGGAACAATCAGCTTTGGAAATTTTGAATTAGAAAAGAAGTCTAAATTGCAGGACTTTGAATACAGGGGGGATCTCTACAAGGTTAAGACCTTCCATGAGATCACGAAACTCGAGCGGAACGGGATGTTTGTATACGAATCGGTTCCCGGGACGACGGTAAAGCATTTTGCTGTAGAAGATACAACCGTGGCATTTACAGTTGAAGGCAGACAGGATGCACAGATCACGATTCAGTTGGAGAACGATCGGGAATACGAGGTATTTGTAGACGGCTCTCCGGTGGGAGACATGAAGACAAATTTAAGCGGAAAACTTGTCCTCAGCGTGGAACTGTCAGGCGGTGTGGAGACAAGCATCAGGATTGAGGCAAGATGAGATGCACTTTTTATAAACTGAGGTGATTTCAAATCAGATATGCTGCGCTTTCACTGAACGAGAGCGAGGTTCTGTTGGATAGACAACAGGTTTCTGGCGGCCCTTTCACGACTCATTTTAGAGAGCAGTCATTGACTGGAGGCGATCAAAACCAGATTCGCCTCTGTTTCTCTATATTACAGGAAAAGAGGAATACTATGGCCAAAGCAAAAACCACATCCTTCTTCTGCAGCGAATGCGGATATGAATCAGCGAAATGGCTGGGCCAGTGTCCGGCGTGCCGGGCGTGGAATACGATGGTGGAAGAGCCGAAAGCCCCCAAAAACTCTGCCCGCGGAAGCGCCGTACGCGGGATGGGGACTATGTCCGGGGCGGACGCAGGGGCCGTGCGCCCGGTGATGCTCTCCGAGATCCCGCTGGACGAGGAGGATCGCTCCTCCACGGGTTTTGACGAGCTGGACCGCGTCCTAGGCTCCGGCGTGGTGACAGGCTCTCTGATCCTGGTAGGGGGCGATCCGGGGATCGGGAAATCGACGCTGCTCTTGCAGGTGTGCCGGAACATGGCGGCGCAGGGGAAAAAGGTGCTCTATATTTCCGGAGAGGAGTCTTTAAAGCAGATCCGCATGCGCGCCGGGCGGATCGGGGAGGTCGCCGGGCCGCTTTCTTTTTTGTGTGAGATCAACCTGGACGCGATCCGCGGGGTGATACGCCGGGATGCGCCGGATCTGGTGGTGATTGACTCAATCCAGACCATGTATATGGAGGAGATCGCGTCCGCGCCGGGCAGCGTCAGCCAGGTGCGCGAGTGTACGAATGTGCTGATGCAGATCGCCAAGGGACAGGGCGTGGCCATTTTCATCGTGGGACATGTGACCAAGGAGGGCGTGGTGGCAGGCCCCCGGGTGCTGGAGCACATGGTGGATACCGTGCTCTATTTTGAGGGGGACCGCCATGCGTCGTACCGCATCCTGCGGGGCGTTAAAAACCGGTTCGGCTCCACGAATGAGATCGGCGTGTTTGAGATGCGGGAAGAGGGCCTTAAGGAAGTGAAAAATCCCTCGGAATTTATGCTCGAGGGCCGTCCGGACGGGGCCTCCGGCGCGGTCGCGGCCTGCTCCCTGGAGGGGACAAGGCCCATTCTCCTGGAGGTGCAGGCGCTGGTGACGCGCACCAATTTCGGCATGCCCAGGCGCACCGCGGCGGGGACGGATTTCAACAGGGTCAACCTGCTGATGGCCGTCCTGGAAAAACGGTGCCGCTACGAGCTGGGGCAATTTGACGCATATGTAAATATTGCCGGGGGCGTTAAGATGAATGAGCCAGCCCTGGATCTCGCCATCGTGATGGCGCTGATCTCCAGCTATAAGGATCGCCCGGTAGATGAAAAGACCGTCATATTCGGCGAGGTGGGTCTTTCCGGCGAGGTGAGGGCCGTCTCCATGGCGGAGCAGCGGGTTCACGAGGCCGTGAAGCTCGGCTTTGAGCGCTGCATCCTGCCCGCCGTCAATTTAGAGAAAATGAAGCGCCCGTCCGGAGTTCAGCTCCTCGGCGTGCGGAATGTGAGAGAGGCGATCGGCGCCCTGTAAAACGGGAGTAACCGCTCAGAGGTCATCTGAACGGTTACTCCCGTTTTACAGGGCATGTTCAAATACATTCAAGGGGACTTTCATTATTCCCAAAGCCGTTAAACCAGGCCCGCTCCTCAAAGGGCTTCTTTTCCGGGCCCTTCGCCGGGCCGTTGACCGGGATGCCGACCGGAAGCAGGCACACGAGGCGAAGCTCCTCCGGCACATGCAGGAGAGCGGCCAGCTCCTTGGCGCACGGCCGGACATTTCCCTCATACCAGCAGGTCTCATAGCCCAGGGATTTGATGGCCAGGAGCATGTTCTGGATAGCGGCCCCGTAGTCCTGGACATTGTAAATATGCCCGTCCACGCTGGCAATCTCCTGCGTGAACACGAGAATCATGGCAGGCGCGGTCCGGCAGGATGGTTTTGGGAAAATGGCCCGGATCTGACTGAGCAGATGTTCGTCGTCAACCGCGATAAACGAGGCGGTCTGGCGGTTGCAGCCGGACGGGGCGGCCATACCGGCCTTCATGATAGCCGTGAGATCCCCGCGCGGAACAGGAACCGGCTTGTAATCGCCTCGGTAGCTGGAACGGCTGAAGATGGTATCCAGTGTCTGATTTGATGTCATGATGATACCTCCTAATGTGGTTTGTGACGGTTTGTAATTGCATCTGATTGTTAAGCGGCATTTCCGAGAAACCTCCTGCGGGCTAATGATGTTATTTCGGGACCGTTCCTTAGATTTATTATAGCAGGGCGCGGGGAAGTGTCAATGGGGATTGGTTCGTATCCTTTATATCAAAAATATCTGGTTGCTGTTCATGGCCAATGGGGGAGTCAAGATGTATGTGAGCTATGGTTCATTGTGAGGGGGCCCGGGGAGAAAACCGCTCGGCAGCGTCCAAATAAAAGCGCTTTCCGAGCTTCGCCAGAGAACGGATGTGAAGTGGACTTACATTAGTCCGGCCGCAGATTTTCAGGCGGAAGGCGCGCACAGGTGAATATATCCTTGGCGGGGAAGAGCTGACATTGAATAAAAAGGGCGAAAGCATCATCAGCTATGCGGATTTTGCCGCTGCCATGGCAGATGAGATAGCAGGCGGAGGACATATACGCGAGCGGATCAGCGTGGTCCGGAAATAGTGCGGGCGGCGGCGCCGCCCCGAAGGATCCTGTGTTTTCTCACGGCTGATTATGTTCAATCCTCGAATAGAAGAGCACCCCGCCGATGATAACCGCGCCTCCCGCGATTTGCGCGATTTTCGGAACTTCCTGAAAGAGAAAGAACGCAAGTACCGCGGCGATCACCGGCTCGCACAGCTTGGAGGCGGATACAAAGGCAGGCGAAATATATTTCAGGCACCAACTGCAGATGCTGTGGCCGAGAATCGTGGAAAACAGGGCCAGCAGAAAGCCCGTCACGACAGCATTTCTCCCGTAGCCTGCGAGGGAATATCCCTGCAGCAGGGCGATGGCGGCCAGCGCGGCGGCAGCGGCAACATATACCAGATATGTATAGACCGTGGTGGAGATGGCGGCCCTGGCGGCCCGTCCGATCAGGGTATACACCGCCACGGCCACAGCGGCAAACAGGGCCAGGATATCGCCGTGCAGATGGCCGCCCCCGGAGCCGGAATCCGACCAGGCGATGAGGACGCTTCCGGCCAAGGTGACGGCAATGGCCAGAACCGCTTTGGGCTGCAGCTTTCCTTTGAGCACAAGGCAGTATCCCAAGGACACCCACACCACCTCCGTACACACAATGGCCGTGGCGCTGGCCACAGAGGTATATTTGAGAGAGTCAAACCAGATAATAAAATGCAGCGCAAGGCAGATCCCGCTGGCAATACATAAAAGAAAGGTTTTGCGGCTGACGCCTGAGAGCTCCTTCCGGTAGCGGCTGCTGAAAAGAAACATGGGGGACATCAAAAGAACCGTCCAGAACATGCGGAAAGCCGCTGTCACCGCTGACGGCGCGTCTGAATAGCGTACAAGGACCGCCGACATGGAAAGCCCCAGGATTCCGACGGCCAAAAGAAGCATGGGGTGTTTTTCAAAGTATTTCATGAGTTTTGGTACTCCGTTTCTGTCTGATATAGGCGCCGCGCGGGCATTAGTTATTATTATAGATGAGGCGGGGGAAAAAGTAAAGTTGTACATGGAAATTCTTATAAACATTTTCGGCGGCCTCGTAACAGTTCAGACAACCTGAACTGTTACGGCATCTGCCCATGAAAATCGCTTCGCGATAGGGCAGATGCCTGCTGCCGCCACGTTTTCGTACGGTCAGCGCAGCAGGTGCGCAGACCTATCTGAACTGTTACGCGGCCTCCACACGATAAACAACATCCCGCAATCGTCCGCTTAACTAAATACCATTGCCCCGCAAACTGTAACAAAAAATTCATATTCATGCATAATTATTAAAAAAGTAATTGACGAATACTAAAATAATCCGTATGATAGTGAGAAGAAAATATTCACAGGGGGAGAGAACAATGGATTATGGTTTTTTTAGCCTGCTGCCGCCGATCGTGGCCGTCGGCATGGCAATTATGAGCAGGAATGTCATTTTGTCGCTGTTTTGCGGCGGATTTGTGGGAACTTTGATCTTTGCGGGGGGAAACCCGTTTCTGGCCACAAAATCCATCATAGGCGATTACTTTTTTGTCCAGCTCACGGATTCCTACAATGCCGGTGTGATCGTGCTGGTCATTTTTATCGGCGGCTTCATCAAGCTGATGGAGAAGTCGGGCGGGGCGCAGGCGTTCAGCAAAAGTGTGTATAAATATGTAAATACCAGCTTAAAGGCCCAGCTCTGCGCCTGGCTGGGAGGGATTTTGATTTTCTTCTCAGATCTGGGGACGCCCCTTCTGGTGGGCCCGGTTTTCAGGCCCCTGTTTGACAAGCTGAAGATTTCCAGGGAAAAGCTGGCCTGGATTCTGGATTCCACCTCGTCGCCGGTGGCGATCCTGATCCCGTTTATCGGCTGGGGCGTGTATATTATGGGGCTGATTCAGGCGGAGTTTGAAAACCTGCAGGTGTCCCAGTCAGATTACAGCACGTTTGTGGCGGCGATCCCGTTCCAGATCTACGCGATTCTGGCCATTATCATGATCCCGCTCGTGGCTTTTACAAAAAAGGATTTTTCGCAGATGAAAAAAGCGGAGAAAGCGGCGGCTCTGCGGGAGTATTCGTTTGAGGAGGAACCGTAGAAAGAGCCCGGAAAGGGGGAAACGCTCTATAAAACCTCCAATGCAAGGCCGATTATGGTGATCGGGCCGATTATCGTGGTGTTTGCAACACTTTTTATCACGCTGGCGCCGCTGGGATTTCCGTTTGCAAAGGTGGATGGAAACGCCTTCCGCGTGGCGCTGACCATGGGCTATTTTTACGGTGCCCTTGTTTTGATGGTCCTGATTGGCTTCTTTAAGGTGAAAACGTTCCGTGATACGTTCAAAATTTACGTTGACGGGATGAAAGGCATGACGGACGTGGCAGTGACGCTGGTGCTGGCCTGGTCACTTGGCAGCATGATCAGCGCGCTCGGCACAGCGGATTTTATTGTAAACGGATTAAAGAGCCTGAATTTCTCCGCCGGCCTGGTGCCCGCGGCGATCTTTATCTTCGGGGCGTTTGTCTCGTTTTCCACGGGAAGCTCGTGGGGAACCTTTGCGATCATGATGCCGCTCGCGATCCCCATGGCCCATGCGTTCGGGATCCCGTATGCCATCGCGGTAGGAGCGGTTTTGTCAGGGGGATTGTTCGGGGATCACTGTTCGCCGATTTCCGATACCACCATCCTCTCCTCCACAGGGGCGGAGTGCGACCTGGTTGACCATGTGAAGACCCAGCTTCCCTATGCCTGCGTGAACGGGGCGATCGCATTTGCGGCATTTCTCTTTGCCGGCTTTACCGGGAGCCCTTTGTCCGTTGTTCTGGCAGTCGCGCTTTTGCTGGCGGTGATGATGGTATGGGGGAAGAGAGGAGAAGCGTAAATGGGCGTATTTGGCAAATGGAAAACATCAAAAACGCCGTAGCGGATCCGGGAGGAGGCCCTGCTGCGGGATAAGCGCATCTATGTCACCCCCTGGCTGCCCCTTCTCAGTGAACTGGAGGAGGATCCGGGGCGCGCGAAGGAGGAGGTCTGCGGCAGGGCGGCGTCTGCGGTGATTCTGAAGTATGCTTCAAACGCGTTTTTGGGAAATACAGATGAAGAAGGAAACGATAAAACAAAAAAACAAACGAAAAATTCTGAAAATGATAGTTCGCCTGCCCCGCTGTATATCTATGCCGCTTCTGTTTATTGCATTGGGTTTGCAAATGCTTTTTAAAATGATAAGGGGCGAGTGGCTTGTTATGGCAGCAAGAAGAAGCCCTAAATATAAATATAAGGATTTAGCGCCGGCTGATTGCCTGGAAAACAATGAGGAATACGTTTCTGCGCTTGACTGGGCATTCAACAACCCGCATATCCATAATATCGCGCTTGCCGGCCCCTATGGCTCCGGTAAGAGCAGCATTATTCACTCCTATATCAAAAGACATTCGGAATTAAAGTATATAAGCCTTTCACTGGCAAATTTTTCCTGCGCTGAAAAAGGGGGCGGGGGGAGCGGCAGCGCGGCGGGCTACGACGAGGAAGCGCTGGAGACAGCTATCGTAAAGCAATTATTCTATAAGGTCAGGCATAAAAGGATACCGCGCAGCCGTTACAGAAAGCTGCAGACCATCCGTTTTATCAAGGTTGTTGTCAGCGTCATTTTCTTCGCCCTCCTGGCCGGCCTGTGCAGTGTGTTTCTGACGCCAAATGTGCGGAGTACATTCGACACGGCCGTGAAAAATGCGGCGGGAAATCTGAATATGGCCGAACATAAGGCGCGCTGCCTGGGCGTGCTCGTCCTGTTCTGTCTGACATGGCTTGTTTCTCGTTCCATATGGCTTCTCCTGTCCCGGATTCATCTGAAAAAAATCAGCTTAGCCGGCAAAGGCGAGGCGGAGATTGATAAAGCAGAAGCGGATTCTGTTTTTAACAGGAATCTGGACGAGATCGTATATTTTTTTGAGGCGACGAAGTACAATGTCGTTTTCATAGAAGATTTAGACCGGTTTGAGAGCCCTGAAATCTTTGTCAGGCTGCGCGAATTAAACACCATACTGAACGGTTATGAGGCGATCCGCAAAAGGATCGTGTTTGTCTATGCCGTGAGGGACGATATTTTTTCCAACAAGGACCGGGCCAAGTTTTTTGATTTTATCCTGCCTGTGATTCCTGTCATGAGCGCTGTTAATTCAGGAGATATTTTGTTAGAACGGATAGAAAAAGACAACATGACAGAGCGCCGCATCAGCCTTTCAGAGGAATATGTGAATTTGATTGCGCCTTTTATTGACGATATGAGAATCCTCAACAACATATATAATGAATTTATCGTTTATAAGGTGACCTTGCAGGAGGAAACATACCTGGAACTGTCTGATCAGACGATGTTTTCAATGATAGTTTTTAAAAATATGCATCCAAAGGATTTTGCTGACCTGCAGGCCGGGAGGGGGATTATCAAAGAGGCGTTTGAGAGAAAGCAGATCTTTATCAGGGAAAAACGGGAGAGCCTAAAAGCGGAGAGGCAGGCGCTTGCCGGGCGGATAGAGGCCGCGGATACGGATGCTTTGAGGACTCTGAGAGAAGTGAAAACGGTTATGCTGTTTTATATGGCCGGTGAGGCAGGAAGTTTTTTATCATTTCAGACAAATGAAAAGAAATTTGATGTTAATGAAATCATGGACGATGAGTTTGATGTGAAAGAGCTGCGGGCAGAAGGAGAAGTCTCTTACCAGCCTGCTGACGGCGGACTTAAAAGAGCCAGGAATTTCGACGGCCGGTCTGATTTTACAGGCCCAAGGGATTATATCAAACGGTGCCGGAACATTTTGCTGTCGATACCAGAGCACAGGCGGGAGGTTCAAAGACAGATAGAGGATACGGACATTTTAATAAACCGCCTTGACCGAATGACATTAAAGGAACTGCTCCAAACAGAGCGGCCGGAAGATGTGTTTCCGGAACATATCTGCGGTCACAAACTGGCTGTCTTTTTGCTGCGCAACGGGCTTCTGGATGAAACATACCAAAACTATATGACGTATTTTTATCCGCACAGTATTTCAAGCGTTGAAATGAACTTTATCCTGAGCGTGCGGAATCATGAGGCGCTGTCATTTACGCATCCATTATGGGAGTGTGAGCGTGTAATCAAACGATTGCTGCCCTATGAATTTGAGCAAAAGGAAATCTATAATTTTGATTTGATGGAGTATTTCATGAATCCGCTCATAATATATGGCGATGAAAGCAGAAGGGATGAAAAGTTTCAGGCGTTATTCCGCCAGTTGTCGGATGGAAGCGGGAAAAGCTGGGAGTTTATAGACGGATTTTGGGGCCATTCCCAGAACAGGGATACATTTACCGCGGTGCTGTGCGAATATTGGCATGGGTTTTGGGATTTTATTTATCAGAATCCATCCATATCGAAAGAGAAAAAAGAGTCATATTTTGTCTGCATCTGCAATCATGTTTCACCTGAAATCATTAAGGGCCTGAATGCGCATGGGAGTATAAAAGGCTATTTTGAAGAACACGGAAACGATATGCTGATGAAGCTGTATTCTGTTTCCGCCAAACGCACCAAAGCGATCATTGAGGAATGCGGCGTTTGCTTTGCCGATCTGGATATCAGAAATACGGAAGAGGAGTTAGTCGAGTGGATTTTTGAGAACGGGCATTATCAAATAACAATGCCCATTCTTCAGGGGATTTTTGAATGGCGGGAATTTGACGACATGGACGCTGTTTTGAAAAGCAATTATACGGCTGTCCTGCGGCTGGGATATGGGCCGCTGTCAGAGCGCATTGATACGGAGTTTGACGCGTATGTCCGTGATATCGTGCTCGGAAATGAGGAAAATACAAAGGAGAGCCTTGACGCTGTGCTTCAAATCATTGAAAAGACCCGGAGCACGCAACATATTTTACAGGTTATCAGAAAGGAAGATGTTGTGCTGGACAGCCTTGACAGATGCAGGCCCTGTCGGTATTCGGAGGATCAGGAAACCCTGCGGGAGATCTGGGATACCTGGATGGACTGCAGTAAGCTGACGCCTTCCTGGGAAAACCTGCTTTTATACGGACAGTGCTTTGGGGTGACAAAGCCGTTTGCCTCGTTTCTGGAACAGCATACGGAAACGCTCCTGGCGCAGCCATTCCCGCCGGAGTGGGAGCCTTCCCTTACAGAGGGGATTCTGACGTCTGATTTGGAGGACGCGTGCTTTGAGGCGTATATCCGCGCCGCGCCAGGAATCGAGCCGTCTGTTTCAATCGAGCAGATTCCGCAAGGCCATATGCGCATTTTGCTGGAACACCAATACATGGATTTCTCACGGAAAATGGCAGACGAGCTCAGAACCTTTTATCCGCGCCTGTATCCATTGGCGCTCGCGGTCAATAAAGAGCAGGTGATGGAGCATCCGGGCGAATATACGGCAGGAATGAACGATTTGGATGCCCTTGTGGAATATGACAAACTGGATGACAGCGAAAAAGTGTTTTTTATTGAAAAATACGCATCAAGAGAATATACGAAAACAGTAGCTTCATTCCTGTGCAAAACCCGGGCCTGTATTTCCAAAACGGCATTTCGCAGGGCATGGGACGCGCTGGGGGAGGCGGATCGATATGAGCTATTCCTGAACCAGATAACGATTTTTACTTTATATGAGCTTGCGGAATATTTACGTCAGCTCGGCCCGGAATATCAAGAACTGGCTGACCGGAGCCGCAGGCATGAGGAACGGTTGTGTGATACGGAGTATAACCGGGAGCTGGTTGAAAATTTAGCGAAGATCGGGTATATAAGCAGTTATCGGACAGAGGATTTCGGCGATACAGATGAAGAGGCGCAGAAGGATGAAAACAGGAGGGTTCTGGTATGCAGGATCCGGAAAGAGAGTTGAAAAACCTTGTTTACGGACATTCCGGCTAATATAATTACCACATAAAGAGCCCCGGGGCCATGAGCAAGACAGGAGAGTGGAACGTACACAGCTTTGATGCGGTATTATCAGGAACAGGGAGACAGTGAAAAGGCCCGCCAGGTGGCGGAGCAGGGGAAAGACCGGTGTAAAGACGACCTGACAGATATCTACATCTTCCTTCTGGAGGATGCCAGGAAGCAGGGGGATGAAAGCCGGTATA
Organism: Otoolea muris; assembly: GCF_943193115.1. NCBI lineage: Bacteria > Bacillati > Bacillota > Clostridia > Lachnospirales > Lachnospiraceae > Otoolea > Otoolea muris. The sequence continues at coordinate 3,655 of NZ_CALPCY010000070.1, read as the reverse complement.
AGAAGCTGTACGCCAGCGCCAGGCGGCATAAATTGTTATGGCAGGAAATAGCGGTTCATGGTAAAATAGAACAATTCACAGCCGTTCGGGGGTACTTTAAACAATTACAGCAATACAGAGAACCTATAAGAAAGCGAGGAGAAACGATGACAAATAAAGAACGCAGAGACGCACAGATGGCCTATATTTCCGACGGCGCGATCATGGAAGAACAGAAGATATGCCGGAGAAAGCTGCAGAAACTGAATTTCATGGACCGCTCGGATTTCGACGGCATTGCAGAGGCCGTAAAGGATCTCCTGGGCGCGTCGGAGGGGGCGTTTATCAACCCGCCGTTTTACTGTGATTACGGTTCTCATATCGAGATGGGAAAAAATGTGTTTATCAACTATAACTGCACAATCCTTGATGTGGCAAAGGTGAAGATCGGCGATAACTGCCAGTTCGCCCCCAACGTGGCGATCTATACCGCCGGCCACCCGATCCACCCGGTAAGCCGCAATTCCCTGTATGAGTACGGAAAAGAAGTCACGATTGGGAACAATGTCTGGCTCGGCGGCAATGTCGTCATCTGCCCGGGCGTCCACATCGGGGATAATGCGGTGATCGGGGCCGGCAGCGTGGTCACAAAGGATATCCCTGCCTGGTCGCTCGCGGCGGGAAATCCCTGCCGCGTGATACGCGCCATCACAGACGCGGATAAAAGAAAGCTGTTCCGCTCAGAGGAGATTGACGACGAGGCGTGGGAGGCGATTGCGGGGCGCGCAGATGCCGGAAATGATTGCCCGGACACGCTTTAAGGCAGGCGCAGAGAGATTTCGGGAGTACATTGTAATATAATTCCATTTTCTGACGATATAATCCTTAGAAGAAATACGTAACCGTTCAGAGCTTATCTGAACGGTTACAAAAAATACAGCAGCCTGCCTGATACGGCAGAGGAAACGGCCTGTATCCGGATGCGGCGGCAGAAAGGAGAAGCGATTATGCGTATTGAAGACAATGGGTTACAGAATTATCAGTCCATCCTGCGGATGCTCCAGAGCCTTAACGGAAAGAAGCGGACGGGCGCTGCCGATATTTTCGGGATTTTGGGATCCAAAGCGTCCCCGGGAAGTTCTTCTCCGGGTATGGTGGAGGTAGCGCCGGGATATTTCTGCAAGAATGATCCCAGGATTATCGCCAACTTCCGGAAAAATTTTGATGAGGACGGGGATCTGTACAATTCCCATGGGATTGCCGGGATGGATATCACAGGAAAGGATCCTTCCGAATGGCATAAGATTGTGGAGGTGTCAGAGGAAGGAAGGCAGAGCATGTTCGACATGGTAAAGCGGGAATTCATCCAGGAAAAGGGCATTGCCAATGGGGATACCACCCAGCGGAGCGAGGTTTTCGCCGCTTACCAGCGGAGCATCCCCAAGCAGGATCGCCTGACAGCCACCTGGACTCTGGGCCAGTATGAGCGGCAGTACAATAAAGCCATGTATGAGGCGGTGCGCGCCAGCAATCCGGGCTGGCAGCCGGGGATGGATTTTGACGAGAGCGTGCTGGACGGCATTACACGGGAATCCGTAGAGGCCCGAATCGTGCAGACAGGCAGCGACTCCCTGGGACTTTTGTCCATCGACTGCAGGGCTTAGAACGTGTTCAGAAGGGCGCAAGGAGACAGCGTCCGATATAATCAGAAAGATAAAAGGCATATGCGGGGCGGGCACATGCCTTTTTCTTTTGCGCTAAAAATCATTGATAAGCAGCCTGATTGGCGCGTGGCTGCTTTGCTAAAAACATCGTCAGCCGCATCGGTAAAGCTTTCCTCCGCAAGCAGCTTGTTCCATAACACATTTTCTTGAGAGATTTTATCCCTAAACAATCATAAAATATCCCACTTTATAGAATTTCGGATTTGGAACTGCTATAATGCCTATAAAATCATGATAATTTGAGGTTCTATGTCTTTGTTTTTGATTCTGGGGATCTCAGAATTATTTTATCAGGAGGAACACATTTATGAAAAAAAATATGAAGATTTCCGTATTTAGAAATCAGATATTTGTCCTGGCGGCCTGTATTCTGCTGTGCGGCGCCGCAGCCTGCAGCAGAGGGGACCGGCCTGCGGATGTGGAAAAAGAAACGGCAGAGGAAACAGAGAAAAAGCCAGCTTCTTTTGAAATTACAGATCTGGCAGGGACACCGTCAGATTATTCCAGAACAGAAAACTGGATGAAAATTCCGGAAATTACCCATGAAGTTGATACCATTTATCTTTATCCCACCAGCTATCTGGATGACTCGGAAAATGCAAAACCAATCTGTGATATTGATAATCAGCAGATGCGGGATAGAGCCAGGGCTATTTACGAGAATCAGGGAACGGTCTATGAGGAATCTACCAATGTGTTTGCCCCGTTCTACCGGCAGAGTAATATTTATCATGTTGCAGATTTAAGCCAGGGAGAACTGGAAGAATATCAAGAATTGGAACAGCGCACAGACATATATGCCGCTTTGGATTATTATTTTGAACATTATAACGAAGGCAGACCTTTTATTCTTGCAGGGCACTCTCAGGGTTCCATAATGACAAAAATTGTCCTTGGAGAATATATGCAGGCGCATCCGGAATATTATGAGCGTATGGTTGCGGCATATCCCATCGGATTTTCCATTACCGAAACGTTTCTGGAAGAACATCCGTATCTAAAATTTGCTGAATGTGCTGACGATACGGGTGTAATTGTATCCTGGAATACGGAAGGAGCGGGAAACAAAGGACAGTATAATCTGGTTGTGGAACCGGGAGCCATCAGTATAAACCCCATTAACTGGAAGCGGGACGATACCTGCGCCGGATTTGAGGAAAATCTGGGAAGCCGTATTCTGAACAAAGAGACAGGAGAATATGAAATCATACATGGAGTTGCAGACGCGCAGGTGGATACGGAGCGCGGCGTAATTATCTGCACAGCAAAGAATGTGGAGTATGCCCCGGCAGATTTATTCGGACCGGAAAGTCTGCACGCCCATGATTATGACTTTTATTATGAAAATCTGCGGGAAAATGTAAAAACAAGAGTGGAGGCATATCTGAAACAGAACCTTGACTGATCCCGGAACACGACACATTCAGCATACTGCGGTGACGGTTATTATTGGGCAGCCACAAAGACAGGTGTGGTCAGGGAATCTCCAAAAATGTATTCGTTAAAGCAGGGCTTATAAGCTGTCCTGGTTATTATAATGAGCGTCGTGCTTTGAAGTTGTATCATTTCCACAATTAAGGATATGGAGCCTGGATAAACATCTGCAGGGATATGATGAAGTTGTGCAGAAATAAGGACAGGAGAAATAAACAGAGGGATCGGAGGAGTTATAGCATAGGAGATTGTCAGTTACATACGGAGTATATTTTACAGGATTTGCCTTGCCGGGCTGGCGGTAGTTTTCAGATTATAACGATAAAAATGCCTTATATAAAATTGTTAAAATCTGATATCAACAAATTGTATATGCTGTACATTTTAATGATAATGTGATTTGTGATGATAAATTATGTAAAGCGTCACTAACTTGTAAACTACCGCCAGGGAAAGAAAAATAGGCTCTCGGAATCTTGAGCCTGCCGACTAAAATTCATCAGTCGGATGAACATTGA
>NZ_CALPCY010000069.1:0-20051 GCF_943193115.1 Otoolea muris | reverse complement strand
TATACCCTGGTCGAAACAGCGAAAGCCAATGGCCTGGATGCAATGAAATACATCAAATATATCCTGTCAGATATGCCAGGGAGTACATTTCTTGAAAATCCGGAATATCTGGATGACTATCTGCCATGGGATCCCATGGTACAGGAACGGCGCCGATGACCACTGCCCTTTTATTATAGAGGGTTGGCGGTTATTTTTCTATCCACTATCTTATTTGACGCTTACGTAAATCCCTGTGCCCGGTGACACAACATGTCTTTCCTTTCATCTTCTTTTCCTCTATCCGATAGCTAATATTCTTCACTTATTAAATTATAATAGATTTATTTTAGTGTTTCAACGCAAACACCCTTTTTTATTTTGCGAATAAGGGAAGTGCGTAAGGTACAATTTATTACAGAACAGGAGGTAGAGGCGATGTATGAAGATTTCGTTCCGGAACGGCTGGCAAAGCTGCGGACACAGAAAGGCGTATCTGCACGCGATATGCCATTGTCATTGGGACAGGCAAATAACTACATTAACAACATTGAAAATAAAAAGTCCCTTCCCTCCATGCAGTCCTTCCTTTATATCTGTGAATATCTGGGCGTGACGTCCCAGGAATTTTTTGACGAAGGGAACCCGGACCCGCAAGCCTTGAAGGAATTTATTGCAGAGGCAAAAAAACTGGATTCTCAGTCAATAGGTCATATCCTGAGCATTATGAAAGGACTGAACAGCAAGCGTTAAGGCGGCCACGGTGTTGGCCGCTTTTACTATTCTGTAGATTTTTTCATACCTCCTTGCATAAATCCCCCAAAGTGGATATACTATAAGTAGGAAAGTAAGAACTTCCTACTTTCAAACCCAAAAAGGAGATGATTCTATGCTGGCAGAATTACGCCCAAAAGCCCAGGTCACGATACCAAGAGAAATTATTGTCAAGCTCGGCCTGTCAGAAGGTGATAAGCTGGACATTTTCGAGAAAGACGGTTCCATCTGCATCATGCCGGTAGTCGTCTACCCGAAGAAATATTTGAGCGAACTCAAAGAAGAAATCAGCGATGTAAAAGCAAAGCTCGCATCCGGGGAACAGCCGGTCTTTGACAGCGTGGACGCCCTGTTTGACAAATTGGAAACAGAATAATGGCGTATGAATTTACCTTTACGCCCCGTTTCCAAAAGCATTTTAAGGGCCTGACCGCACAGGAGAAGAAGCAGCTTAAAAATAAACTGGAACTTCTGGCTGAAAATCCTTCCCATCCGTCGCTACGGACCAAACGCATCCAGGGCGCCATGGATCTTTTCGAGTGCAGCGTCAACATGGACATCCGCATTATCTGGTATTACGAAGGCGACAAAATGATTATCCTGGTGGACGTAGGGCATCACGACATATTAGGCAGTTTTAAGTAGCGGGGCGGTACGCCATGACAGCGTACCGCTTTTTGCTGCCTTTCTTTTATTTTATCCCGCAATCCTCCTGATATGCCCAATCCCACTACCGGCGATAAACCAAGAATCACTCCCTGAATGTCACTTTTTTATTTTCCTGTACTTCAAAATCCATCTGTGCCGCGCTGCTTACCCAACTCCGAAACAAAATCCGCTGACAACCGGGGGATTACGAGCTGACCCACGCGGGAGCCTTTGGAAAGCTCCTGGGTCTGGCTGCTTATATTGCTGATGATCGCATGAATCTCCTCTCGGTAGCCGGAATCCACTGGCGGCAGCTCACAGACCAGCCCTTTTTCCGCCATGCTGGCGCGCGGGAATACATAGCCCGCGTATCCGCCCGGCACTTCTATCCCTAACCCAAGAGGAACCTTTGCGATCCTGCCCGGCTGTAACGTGCAGTCATAGGGTATGTAGACATCTGCGCCGACATCGTTCCCATGCGGACGGAAAGGGCGGCGATCCTCCGGCACGCCAAAGTCGATCAGTTTGATCTTCATGCGCCGCGTCATGGCCGACGCCGGCATTATTACATAGCTGCTCATAGCAATCCATGCCCTCGTGACAGCTTTCCAGGCAGAGCCCCCGGACAGAGGCAGGCGCAGCCAGTATTTCATAGGGTATGGCAAAATCCGCCTGCCCTGCATAATTGCTGTACTATAAAGACGCGCTCATAAATTTCACTTCGTTCTGGCGCCTGGTGATCTGCGAAAGGAACCTGGCTTGCCCCTGCAACGGCGACGGTAATCACCGCAAATTTCTGGACCGGCGGGCGGGGAAGAGCGCTGATGGCCGCCACAGAATCCTCACTGAACGATTTTTCATAAAGGGCCATCAGATCGTCCATTGTGGCGATCTGATGGCCCCTCTGGGTGAGCCGGGCGGCAAAGACCATATTTTTCTCGGCCTCCGAAACCGCCTCATGAAGAGACGGTTTTCCGGACAGAATAAGGTTTTACAGGAATTTAGCGCTGTCCATACTAAACACTTCCATAACGTCCTGGTTGTCCACCCCGCATACAAAGACATGGTCATAAGAATCCAGGAATGTGTCCGATGTCAGGATATCATGGGCGTATTCCATTGACCTTCTGTCAAGCTGCTCCAGGTTATCAATGAACGCTATCCGCATCCCAGTCAATTGGTTTAACATATCCAGTATGAGGAAGGAGACCATGATCTTTTCCCCACTTGAAAGCCCGGTGTAGTACACCGGTGTCTGGTTTTCGGGAGTCTTTGCGTATACCCTGACCCCGTTTTCCGGCACAAAGCTGATCTCAAACCCTTCTGCCTGCGCGAAATGTGCGTTGCAGGCCTGCTCAAATTCATGGACATAGTAATTGATGATCCCGGTTTTGACAGGCCCTTTATCCGCGAACGCGTCAATCAGGGCAGTGTATACCGCGATATCGTTTTCCAGGCTCTGGTTCATGGCTTCCAGCTTCCGCCGATAGATGCCAGATGTTACCATCTCCTTTTCCTCCATGAGCTCCTTTTTGCGGTCCGCGAGTCCCCTCTTCTGCCCGGCTGCCGGCTTTTCCGGCGCCATAACAAGGGACTCTCCCAGCGTTTTCAGCTCATTTACGACTCTCTGACGTATGTTGTACTTTTTTTCCGCCGCATAGTAACCTTCGATTTCTTTGTCGATCTCCGCACTGCGGGACTCACAGGCTTTGATTTCCCCAGCGTAGTTCTCCAGGAGTTTTTTGTTTTGTTCCAGCGCCTGCACAACTTCGATCCTTGCGCCGGATTTGTCTGTCGTACAGACAAGCTTTTTGGAGATAACGCAGGTGTTTAAGTCCAGGTATTTGAGGCTGCGCTCCAGGTTTGACACTGCCGCTGCCGCTGTTGCCTGGTTCATGACCAGTTTCTTTTTCGTGTCATCCTTTTCAGCGCGTTCTTTTTTCCGTGCTGCCAGGACTGCAGGATCCGGCTTCTCAGCCTCGTTTGCCTCCAGCCACGCTTTCCGGTCATCAATCTGCTTTTTCTGCTTTTTATGTCTGGCTTCCAGTATTTCATAATCCTTCTGCTTCTTTTCTGCTTTCTCAGCCATGCGTTCCGCTACCTGGATGTCGATTAACTCAGATTCAATCTCATCCAACGTGCGCCTGGTCTCTCCTGGTATCAGCGTGGCCAGTACCTGTTTATTCTGGCTCAAGTTCGCTTTCATCCCCCTTCTGGCCTCAGCCAGAGCATCGGCGCAGTCATCAACCACCTGGATGCCAAACGGCTCTCCACACGGCAAGTAGAGTCCCAGCATGTCATCCATCTCGTCCGTGAAGCCGTCGATGTAGGAGATGACCGTCTCATAAGTCAACTGCTCTGGAATGAATTCCAGAAGCAGAGCCAGGAAATCGTCGGGTTTCATATGAGAGAAAATGTCCCCGGATGACAGCAGTTTAAGGTTCTCGACAGAAATTCCGCTGACATCAGATAATACCTTGTTCAGCACTTTTTCCGTCACCTTCTTCCCTTGCGGCCCGCCGGTTTTGCATACAGTCGATGTCCCGCTGCGGGCCCGATATATATCAAGCCCTCTGGAACCCTCCACGACCTCCACCGCGCTTCCGTCTGCCTCATATCCTGACAAATTTCCTGTAAGACCGTACCGCAATGCGTCCAGTATGGATGTTTTTCCATACCCGTTCTGATGGAAACAGTAATTCAGCTTCTCCGGACTGAATTCAAAGTTCCTTTTTTTCCAGTTCATGATCCTGATCTTGGAGATCTTCATGTCATTTTCCTCCTGCTTTTGTTTCCGCCGCTGTTTTTTACTCTTCTTTTTCTGCCCTTTTATTTTCCAGTTCTTTCCGCGTCCCAAAAAGCGCGAACTTTTCGATAATAGCATCCCGATATTTGCCATATTCCAGGTATGGAAGCCTCGTCATGGTTTTTCTCATTTTCTCTGCCGTTTCATCGCTCCTGGCAATGATCTGCGTGTCCAGGATAAGCGTCATGACATCATAAGCAGTGTAGGGAGCGGCCGGATTCAGATCCGCTGTCACACGCTCCGTCCAGTCCTTTTTGTACTGGAGGGAAGATGTCGTGATCTCCTTCATAACTTTTTTCACAATCTCCTGCAGAAGCTTCATGTGAGCCTTAAACTGCCGGCTTGCGTGCTTCTCCACCTGTGCCAGGGTTTCCACGGCGCAGGTGACTGCGCTGTCCGGTGTCTCTTTGCACGCAGTCTTTGCATCAATGACAGCCTGCTGCGCATCCCTTAACGCCACTGCCGCTTCCTGCACGCAGGGAGGCGTGATGTCGGTCTCCAAAAGTTCCATGAACCTGTCGGGAAGCAGGGTGTACCGCTCAAAAATTGTATGTTTGACTTCATCCACGATCTTTGCTTCGTCGATGTCGCCGGAATGCTTCTTGGACACTTCGTCGGCGTAAAGATACCCGCGTTTCAGTTTCCAGAACCCGCGGATTGTAAAAGCGTAGTCCCCGATATCCGAGGATATGATTTCCACGCCCGGCACGGCCGCTTCCTCTTCTGAAAGCCCATACAGGTATGCCATGTCCTGGGTCTTTTCATAGTTACAGAAAACAAAACGGATCCGGGATACGCTGTGATCTATCTCCCAGCCTTCACATTTCATCTCCCCAATCCCGCTTTCCTCCTTGAAAATGTGATAGATACGTTCAATCGCTGTCATAGACAGAGGTTTGTAGGTTCCGCTGGCGGCCATAAAAACTTTTCCAAGTCCATTTGCCGCCTTGATGATGAACTGGACATTTTTATCCGACTGCATGCGTCTGGCTATGAAGATGTCCCGTTCCAGGGCCGGTTCCTGAATTGCCTTCCCCTTAAGCTCAATCCTCTGCCCCAGTGTGGCGAGCGCGAGCTGGCTGATGATGTAGACTTTGCTGTCTATCTGGAACATAAGCCTTGTTCTTTTCAGCTCCTGAACTACTTCCTGGTTGTCTGCCCTCTGCCCGTTTATCACAGGATAAAAGCTGCTTCCCGGTATTGTCTTCACCAGCAGTCTGTTAAGCGCAACCTTCAGTATGTCACCCATATCCCGCTTATCCTGCGCGCCGCCTTTGTCCTCCTCTCCGGCGTCAACCCATGTACAGTTACCCCTGCACCGGTTGATATCCAAAAATGTACTGCTGACACCATCCGCTCCAATCGCGTACACAGCGATCCTTCCGTCCTGCGGCTGGTTTTCTTCCGGCAGCACGCTCAGCACCTTAACGTAGCGCATCGGCGTGACGAAGGAGTATGTATTGTCTGAAATCATCTTCTGGATCTTCGCGAACATGGATGCCTCATCCCCGTACGCGGAAAAATCATCCAGAAGCAGATACTTCATGGCTTCGTCTAAATCGGTTTCGTTTCTGATTGCTTTTGATAACATGCTCTTCTCCCTTCCTGCTTTATGTACTTCAGGAGTCTGTCCATACCTGCCTTTGCGGCTGATTTTCCGCCGGCGCGGCGAGATTCCGAGAGTACATCTTCGTTTTTCACTCCTTTATCTTTTCATACAGCTCCCTGACGTCCAGGGAATCCGACCGTTCCAGAAGCTTTCCTGCCCGGATGGCCCTGGCCTGTTTCCTGTCCGGGTCGTACTTCAGTGACCCAAGAACCTTTTTCTTTTCGTCTGCAGCGACTGACGACTTGGCGTAGATTGCCGAGAGCAGCGGCGCACATTCGGCGAACTTACTTTTTTGCTTCCCATTCCTTTTCCTCCTTCTGTTCCTTATGTCTGATCACTTGAAGTATGGATACCGCACAAATTTTTTTTGTATCAGAAAAATCATTGAAAGTCACTTTTTTCTTTCGGACTCATAAAGGTGTTTCGGGAATCCTGAATTTGCGCGTATAAAAAGCCCCGCGCGGATGCGCGGGACTGCTGTTTTCCCGGTAGGTTATTTGTATTGCGCCAGCTCTCTTTCAGAACTGACTTTCGCAATCCGGAGCGCCTGAGAAATCATGTCAGGCATGTTGAACCGGTCGGTGCTCATATTTTTATCCTTGCAGGCCCATCCAAGATTACAGGTCTCCATATAGAAGGAAACTTTGGGATCGGCGGTGTTTACGTAGATCCGGCGCAGCTTGCCCCGCTCATACCGTGATATCCCGGTTACCCGCATCTTGACTCCCGCATTGTAATCCGGGAACATACTCCCGGTCTTTTCTTCCCGCTCCATGAGGGTTTGCGCATACCGTTCCATCAGTAACATGGCCGCCTCCACATCACCGCAAGTGCTGTGGGACATAACGCCGTCCAGGCCAAAATGCGCTGCGATCGTTGCAAGCTTATAATTTTTCACATCCCTGGGGCTGACCAGCGTCTGGGAAACCGGATACATATCAAGGGACAGGTACGGCCGGAACCGTTCCCCATACCGCTTGTACATCTCGTCCATAAACAAATCGTCGAATCTCCGGTTGTTATACCCGACAACAGCAGTATCCTTGAAGAAATCACGGATTTCTCCGAATATTTCCGCTTCTGCCGGTTTATCCGCCAGGAACTCGTCCGTGATCCCCGTCAGTTCCACAATCTTGTCAGGTATCGTCTCCACAGGCCTGATGTACCATTCCCTTTCGTCCAGGACGCAGAACCCGTCCATATAGTTGTGAGCCATGCGGATCGCAGATATCTGGATAATGTGGCATTCCGGCTCCGCCCCTGTTTTCACAGGGGTCAGGCCGGTAGTCTCACAGTCATACACGATAATGTCTTCATCCAAGTGCAGGAAATCCACAAATGTAGTTAAAATGGCAGGTGAAAAATACATCGTCTCCTCTCTTCCTGTTTTCCTTACAGTTCCCTGACACCATATTGGGCCATGATATCATGCGCCTTGCCGCTTGTCGCATGCAGGCCGATGCCGTGGCGCTCACAGTACATAAGGATCTGTGGGAGCCGCTGCATGTATGCCGGCGGCTGGATACCAACCAGCTTCTCAACAAAGTCGGGACGGTATTTTAATACCTGGCTCAAATGCCTGGGCCCCGGCTTTAACTCACTGGGAGCCATTGTTGGTTTAAACGGGCCGTAGTTGATTACTATATCATCCCGGTCTTCCGGTGTCAGGCTGTGGCATCTTGCCCAGTCGGGCTCATGCTCATACCAGTAACCAATACCCTGTACAGCTCCCTCTTCCGGTTTCTTCGCGGCGGCAGCTTCAGCAGCGGCCTTTTGGGCAATCGCTTCCTCTGCGCCTTTCTTAGCAGCGGCAACCTCTGCAGCCTTCCTGGCAGCCGCTTCCTCTGCGGCCTTCCTGGCAGCCGCAGCCTCTGCACCGGCTTTTTGGGAAATCGCTTCCTCTGCAGCCTTACACCCCTGCTCCGGCTTTGCTTTTTCAGCTTTCACGATTTCTGCTTCCACGGAGCTTCTGGCGCGAATTTTGTACAGATCGATCACGGCATTGTCAAAAGCCAGATCCGCCGCATGCCCCATTTCCTTTGCCTGGCCGGCGCCATAGCAGCGTAATCCCTGCTCATTTGACACCACGCACATTACGCAGACGCAGGCGCCCGCGATGATATGGGGGAAATCAAACATAATACCGTCTTCCCTCGCCAGTCCCTTTAACTCCTGGTGTGATACATAAACAGTTTTGTTTACAGTTACCTCCTTAAGTTCCCTAGCGCCTTTTGCTGTCTTAATTTCCATGTCTTCCCCTTCCGAGTTTTTCCTCTATTTCTTATTTTTTATTCACTGGAAGTATGGCGGGCGTCCGGGCATTTTTGTACGCAAAAAACCCCGCGCTGGATAAAAAAATGGCGCAGGGTTGATGGAAAATGCTAAAAAATTGTTCCTGTCTGGAGATGTTGACGTCCGGCCCTTTAAGCGGGATACCCATACGGTTTAAATCCCCACACAGCTTCTGTCTGTCCCAAATGTCAGGCCGTCAGCAGAAGTTCCTTTACGTATTCCCGGATGGTCTTGTCATCTGAGTTCAGGAGGTGCATCGCGTTGGGGAACCTTCCCTTCTTTTTCAGGACCGCGGAAAGTTTTTCTCCGTCCGCTTTCCGGATACATGCCCTCAGTTCAAAAGAGTTCATGAACTCGGCTGGTTTCTGCCGCGTCTTCGTGTCTGCGGTTATGCCGGCCTGCATCTGTTCCATAAAAACCGGGGGCTTAATCGGGATTTCCGCCCCCTGCTTCGGAAGGGGGCCTTCTTTTTCCGTGCCTTCCGGCCGAAACTGTCCTTCCCCAGTGTGCGGCCTGATGTGACTGGGGGGCGCAACCACAGTCCCCAGCATTTCCATCAGGGCGCTCACCGCGCTTTTCTCATAGCCCTCCAAAACCACGATCAGTCGGTTGCCGTCTTCCAGTATTCTGATATTTTTCATAGATTTTCACCTTTTTTCTTGTTTAACAGCCCTTAACGAGTGTTTTAATCAGGCATGCCGCCTGATCTGCCAAATCGTCAGGACAGGCGGTATGGATGAAATAGTCTTTCCCGTACATCTCCTGGAATTTTCCTGTCTCGCAGGCATAGATGCCGTCCAGGATCACACATCTGAACTTGTGCCTTTCCGCCCGTTTCCTTAACGTTTCCGATGCGTACCGGATGCTGCAGGAATCGAAATTATTTCCGTCAGGGGATGCAGAAAGGATGCCCATGCGTTCTTCCAGGGTATTTCTCCACCGGACAAAGTGCGTCTGGTAAGCTCGGCTCCATGGACGCTCTGGACCCCCCTTGCAATAGACGGTTATCCTCCGGCCCGGTCAGCCTGCATTCATGCAGCGCGTCCATGTTCTGGCCGACTCTCGCGTCACTGTGTCCAGGTTGCAGCTCCCCATCTGATATTTCCGGGAAGTATGTCCAAGCGCAGGCTTCCATTCCATAGATACTAAGGAACGGAAGCTTGTCTGCCCCGGCTCTTTCGCGCATGCCTTTGCAGTCAAATCAATTTTTTTCGTCTCCATTTTTCTCCCTTCTCCTGGCTGAAATTCCAGCCTTGCCTTATGTCTGTTCGTTTATAGTATGGAGACGCGCCAAGGCCCGATTCGACGGTTTTCTGCCTGGAGCCTATGTCAGGGTACTGTCCTCGTTCTGGCGCCGCCATCTGGAGGAAGTACTCGCCTTTTATAAAAAGACAGCAAAGCTTTCAGGGCCAACTTACAAATAAACAGACACGGAAACTGGAAGGGCCTTCCAATGTGTTCTTCTATTGAGTATAAATCAGAGCTTTTGAACGAAACAAATGTACCGGAAACATGAAAACAGATAAAAGATGACATTTCTTTCCAACGATAAAGAAGTGCTCCTGTTATATAACATACATGAAATGGCACAGATTGATTACAACAGCGGAATGAAAAAGGCAACGGAGAGGGATAGGGATAAAACAGAGAGAAATATTGAAATTACCCGAAATATGGCAGCGGATGGTGAGCCTGTAGAAAAAACCGCGAGATATACTGGCCTCACGAAAGAGGGTATAGAGAATTTGAAAGTCTGATCGAGTACGAATTGTGGATGAAGCGGATACCTTGAACAGTCAGGTATCCGCTTTTTATGTCCGGTTTGTGTTTACAGCTCTCCGTCCCTGGACAGCGTTGTGTAATACGGGCAATTGGCGCAGTCCCTATTATAGGCACATTTGCGGGAACTGTCATATAGGCACTTCTTTTTTCTCCGGGACACCAGGAAGGTAATGAGAGCCGCAAGTGCTACAAGCTGTGTTGCCGCAAGGAACGGGTGCTCCATAACCGCCTCAATGACGCTCTGGTAGAAGGCGGATATCACGCCGAGGATCCGCCCAAACGGAGTCTGTCCCGCAGTGGACACATAAACCGCTTCTGCCGTGTAGGTATAGACTGCCCTGCGGGAATCGTCCAGTTCCTCCATATACAGGCATTGCCACGCAGCGCCATCCCGGTGTGGCAGGGTAACCGTCCCGGAGTATACCGCATCAATGTCAGTGACATACTTCTCGCCTGTCCCAACCGCATTCCTGCACGTCTCGCCGCCCCTCTCGTAAGGTTCGCCGTCCCATTCCACAGAATCGATCCGGTAATAGTCCCTGCTTAAGCCCAACATGTCCAGGAACTCACCGGAATAGTCAGTCAGACGCGCGTTTGCGGAAACCTCCGTGCCGTTTAAGTCCAGGAACTCCGCCCCGTAACCGGATACTGTGATCGGGAACTCGAACGGCGTCCAGTACCAGGCGCTTTCAGACTGGCCTGTCAGTGGGAGCATCTCGCTTACAGACTCCCCGGTGTCCCCGTCAGTATAGGTATACTCCATCGTGTCAGGGATCGGTACTCCCTTCTCTACCCCGACATATCTTTTAGAAGCTACGGCATCCTTCACCCGATCCGGGATCTCACTGTCAATAAGCTCCTTGTCCGTGAGCGTCCAGGATACCCCGTCCTTTTTGACAGATTCTTCTGGCAGGAACTCATTTTCCTTTCCTTTCACGAACGTATCCGTTGTAAATTCCATGGTTCGCCGGGCTGGCGTGCGGGAATCGGTCATTTTCAGCCCGTCAATGCTGCTTAAGACAAACTTCGTATCCCCCACCATGATGGATTCTGTCAGGCTGTTGAACCCGGTGTCAGAATCATTATAGGATTCAAAAGTAATTGTGGTCTTAAACTTCCGATCCCCGCTGCCGACCCCGCTCGTGTCAGCCATAATCTTAAGTTTCATCTCCTCCGCCGGCCCTGCATCTTCCTGCCCCGCTATGCTTTCCTGTGCTTCCTGCGCTGCGGCAGCAAAAGCAGGGACTGGCCTGGGAACAGCTATGAGCAGTACGGCGGCTCCTACTAAGACGCATTTCGCGCGGTGTTTTTTTTGTTTTGGAACCATAAATTTTCCTCCTCTGCTATTTAATGTACTCTCGCAAAATCAGGATATTTTTTCTGTCCTACAGGAAAATTATTCTGTTCCCGCATGCGGCGTAAGCCTGCATATACACATTGGCTCGTGTTTTAGGGGCGGGTTTTTGCGGATAACATTTTTTTGATGTTTTTCAGGCCGTATCAGGCTTTCCCTTGGGTGATACTGGCTATCATGTCAGCCAGCGCCTGATTCTTTACTTCCTGGCTCATGGATGTGACTCCCCTGCCTGGCGAGGAAGAGGAAGCGCTCCTTAATGGACGAAGGACAGCGGTTTGTCCGGGCATCGTGTACGAAGTCTCGGAGCGTTTCCCCTTCACCACGGTTCCGGCTACCATGCCCGCCTGTTTCATGTCGTCCTCATGGATTCCGGTCACCGGGACATGGTTTAAAAGTTCCTGCTTCTGTTTCATATCAGCGGCGACTTTGGCCATCGCCCTCCCGTCCAGTGGGGCTGGCGCTGACACAGGCCTGGCGTCCGGGTTCCTGCTCTTCTGCCTCTCTTTCAGCTTAGCGTTATACAGCTTCCGGTTCCGCTCCAGCCTTTTTGCACTGCTTGCCCTTGCGTTACAATAGGTGAAGGTATAGATGTTTTCTCCGGTTTTTAAATTACCCAGGTACTTTGCGTTCGGGTGCTTCTCGGTCGGGTAGCGCATCTCATAGATCGGCTGCTGTCCGGACACGAAGCATAAGGTGTGCATGTTTTTCAGGCGGCGCACCTCATCAATCGTGATCAGGTCGCGGGCCGCATATTTGTAGGACTTGCTGTCCGATCCGCTGCCTTTCCCGTTCCGGGAAGTTGAGGAATCCCTGACTCTCATGGTTTCCTTTCCCGCCATCTTTACGATCTCCTCATGGGTGGACGTCTCGTTTCCGCCCAGGTACAGGATCATGGAGCAGGTGCCCTTGATCGTCTCCCAGTCATCTTTATACAGGGTCTTGATCTGCCCGATGGCCTGAATAAAGATCATGCAGGACAGCCCGTATTTACGCATGGTAGTCAGCTTCTGCTGGAAGTTCGGGATGACGCCGATGTTCGCAAACTCGTCGAGTATGAACCTTACCTGATACTCAAGCGGGATCCTGCCGGTTTTGGACGCATGCTCATACAGTGTAGAGAACATCTGGCTGTACATCATATTAACCAGGAAGGAATACGTATTATCGCCCTGTGGGACAATAATGAAGGTGACGGTAGGCATGTCCCCGATGGTCGCAAGCTCCATCTGATCCCGGTTCGTCAGGTTCTGCACAGCATCGATATTGAAAGCTGACAGCCGCACAGCTGCAGAGATCAGGATGGACTGGGCAGTCTTGTCGGAAGCCTGTTTGAAGATGTCGTACTGGCGCACGCAGATGTCATCCGGATCAATCCTCCTGACTGCGTCAAAGGTTTGATCTAACTTGGAATTGCCCTGTTTATCGGATCTTGCCGTGGCGAGCATGTGGGACACCATGGAGAAGTTCTGCTCCTCCAGTGGCCGGTAGCGGATCAGGTAGAAAATGAGCGCTTCCAGAAGGGCCGTTTCGGACTTCTCCCAGAAAGGATCGGAGGATTTCTGCCCTTCGGACGTACAGTTGATAAGGCAGTTGATAAGGGTCATGACGTCCTCCTCCCGCTCAATATACCTAAACGGATTATAGGTATTGGAATGCGCCATGTCTACCAGGTTGAACACCCGTAGACGATAATTCCTTTCCTCAAAAAATTTCCCGGTGGTTGACAGAAGCTCTCCGGAAGGATCTGTGATTACGTAAGACCCGTATTCCTGTAAAAGATTGGGACGCACCACAGCCCATGATTTTCCGGTGCCGGGGCCGCCGATGGTCAGCACATTGTTGTTACCCAGTTTCTTACAGTTCATCGACACCCTTGTGTTCCGGGTCAGGATGATGTTCGCCTGGGAACTGGAGTCCGTGGATCCGAATGGCTCATTAAATTCCCTGTTGAACTGCGCAAGCATTTTGGTTGACATGAATTTCGCCGTCCCGTACTGGGAAAATGCTGTCTTGTGCTTATCCCGCGCCTGCGCGTCATACACGCCAAACACTGCGAATGCCACTACCAGAACAACCGGCCCGAACACCTGCCTGAAATATATTGGGTTGAAGCTGACCGGGAACGGCTCCGTGGCCATTACCAGCAGAGCCTCCAGGATATGGTTTATGGTCACGTTCTCGCTCCGGCTGCTCTCCGCCATGTAGGCGGCCTTGGCGCAGATGTAGACAATTACCAGTATGGCCGCTATGGCGGAAACAGAGAACAGGATGTGCTTCTGGCGCTCCCGGTCCTTGTCAATATAATTGGATGCCATATTTTCTCTCCTTTCTTACAAATATGCGCGGACCATGAGATCCTTAAGACATACCCGGCCTGTTTTCCATATAATCAGGCCTCACAAACAGCCTGGCCCGGGGAGCCGGCCAGTAGCGCAGGACCGCTTTCGCCACAATCTCATCCCTGGTAATAAGTTTCCGTTCCCAGTACCTGGCGTCCCTGGAATTGTTCCGGTTATCGCCCAGGCAGAAATAGGAATCCTCCGGAATCTTAAGTGACAGTTTACCAAACTCCGGATCAAACAGCATCGTCTCCGGCAGGTAAGGCTCTTCCAGCTTCACCCCGTTGACGGACACGCTGCAGGCGCCGTCCTCTTCTGTAATGAACGATATCTGGTCTCCCGGCATACCGATGATCCTCTTGATCAGGTAACGTCCTTCCACTTCCGGGTCATCAAACACGACAATATCACCGCGTTTATAATCCCGCAGGAACCTTAATCCGATCACCCGATCTCCGGGCTTAATAGCCGGCGACATGGAAGACGTCGGGATGACCGCATTCGCTATCATGAATCCGTTCAGCAGCATCATCGCGGCAGTGACAAAAAGCACGGTCTTAAGGATCTGGAGCATATCCCGGATAGTTTCCCCCAATATATTTCCCTCCCGTGCCCTGGATGTTTTCTTTTCCGGCACGTCCACACCTCCTTTCCGCGGCCGTCCGCACATGCGGGACACGGTATCCAGCCATTCCCCCATGCGCGGCATGCAGTCTGAAAAATGGCTGCTTTCTGCGTGGTCTGTATTAGTATGTCGCATCAGGAAAAAAATGCCCGAAAAAGCAGGCCGGTTTTCCCGGCCTGCCAGTATGGGGCAATGTCCCCTTCTTTTTCTCTCCTGCCTGTATACTTACCTGGTAAGCGAAAGCTCGGTTTCGCGCCCACGCGTGATGATCTCCTCCCCGAGATCTATTTCCTGCACGGCCACAGGCTCTGTCTGGTAATGGTAACTGATCTCAAAGACTTCATGGATTGTCTTTGAAAATTCCTCCCGGAACGCTTCCTGCACCTCGGTGGGCTCTTTTTCCAGCGCAGAGGCCATTTCCTTAAACTGTTCCAGCGCTTCTGTTTTATAAGCATCGCAATGAGTGTCCAGGCAGAGCTTCCTTGACAGGAACTCCTCCCATCCCGGCCCGTCATACAGGTCGGACATATCCTTGGATGTTTCCGCAGCGAAGGAAGACAGGATCATCCCCTTAATCTGCGCCATATCCCCGCGCAGGTCGCCTGCGGTAGCGCCGTTCCCCAGCCCCATGGCCCCCAAATCGTCCAGGCGGCTCCCCATTTTGATCACATCGTCCTTCATGCGGCCGTGGTCTGCCTGCTGACGCTGCTGCTCCATGGAGGAGGCGAGCTGGTAGGTAATCCCGACGATCTCGCAGGCGCGCATGAAGTCTTCGATATATCCCTTCTTTAATTCATGCACCCGTTCCTCCACGGAGATGCCAAACATTCTCTGGCCCTCGCCCTGGATTTTCCGGAGGCTTTCCTCCAATTCCCTGTCATTTCCCGTGATCTCCTGAAATCCCCCGAAAGAACGGAGAGTATTGTAAAGCTCCTGCTCATAGCTGCGGTCATTCCGGTCATTCCTGGCGATCAGGTTCGGGCCGTCCGCTGTGTCAATATAATATTTAAACCCCTCGCGGTCCAGACGGATGTACCGGGACGGAGATTCTGTGTTTATGATGACGCTGCTTAGCATATCGTTCTTCGACCCGGCTAACAGCTTCCCCATGGTTTCTGAAAGCTTCCCTTCCCGTTCCTGCTCCATGCGTCGGAAATCCCCGGTATACAGTGTTTCTGCCATTTTGACAGTCTCCATTACCCCGTTCCCCATCTCCAGGGGAACACGCAGCTTCATGGTATTGTCCAACTCATTCTCGCCCATTTCTGCCCATGGCACACTGATCAGCCCGGCCCGGCTGATATAGCCATACAGCTCCCTGTCAATCTCCAGCCCGGCTGCCCGGACAGAGCCGCCCTCGTTTGCTTTGATCCACTCCAGCAGGGCCTGGGGCTCCTGCTGGCCGCGCTCTGGGCGGATCCGCATGTAATCCTCAATGGCCGCATTCGCGGCGCGTTCCTCGCTTTTTGGGAAAACCAGGTATGAGTGCATTTTCGCGAACTCCTCCCCCTCCCTAGCCGGCTCAACGTAGTCCTGCCAGGCAAACGGGATCCGGGATTTCACGAACTCCGACTTCATGCCTGGCAGAAGCTGCGGGTCTACCTCGCAGATCATGAGGGAGCGGGAAGCCTTTTCAGGGTCAAGCCTCCCCTCCTCCCCGGTAGCAAGATCGATAACATCCTCCTTCCCTTCCACACTCGTATACGCGAAAAGGTTGGCGTCAATTTTGTCCAGGCTGTCAAAAATGGCTGCGGCTACCTGGGAACCAATCTTGGCCGCATTCCTTCCGGTACTTAATTCTGTCATAATGCTCCTCCTTTTTTAATTCTTTCGGAATGATGATAACTGCATGCTTCCTGTCACGCGTCGCTTATGGAATCCGGGAAAAATTTCCGGTACAGATCCGGGTGTTCCTCCAAAAGCAATGGCATTATTCCGGGCATTGTGCCGCCTTCCTTTCCTCACGTCTGTTCTTCTTGATTTTTCTTATATATTTTTCCATATAGATCTTCGACTTGTATTTTTCCCGACAGCGCACGCATTCCTCGTGTTCTTTCGCTGTCATCCCAAGGTCGCTGAAGGACTCGTACACAAAGTCAATATCTGTCCCAAAGAACCTGGATACGTATTTCAGCCTGCACTGTGCCAGGTACTTACGCCCGTCCACCGTGCTGAAGAAGCGAAAAGTGTCCTCACGGCTGGCGAAAATCTTATAATTGTTGGCCATATAGCGGAAACAGATTTTTGCCCGCTCCCGTCCTTCTTCTGTATTCGCAAAGAATCCCTTGGGCAGCTTTTCCAGCTTCCGCTCCACCAGGCCTGCGTAAATCTCTTCCGCCGCCTGTTCCTTGTTGAAACGGTAGAATTGCGGGTAGAGCATTCCAACCAGATATGGAATCCGCATTGACTCGCCCACTTCCTCCGGAAAGGGATAAAGCCTTACGAGGCTATAAAGCTTCATCTGTTTCAGGACATCTTCCGTCAGGCGCAGGCGTACCGCATCGGCATTCCACCTGAGATAGTACCGGAACGCGTACCGGCAGATCTCCAGGATATCCTCCGGATCCATCCTTGGGTCAGTCTCCTCGTAAAACGGTTTGAAATCCGCGTACATCCCGGCCCACACAGAATCGTAGATATAGTAAAGGTTTTGTTTTTCCATGGTATTGGGTTCACCTCCTCTCAATCGGTGTCTGTAAAAATTATGGCGCAGGGGGGAGGTTTTTCTGCCCTGGAAGGGAACCTCAGCTTTATCTTTGCCTTGGCCCATGACATCCGTATTCCATCCTTGCTCGTCTCATAGACCTTCCGCGCCGGTAATATCCTGGCGCTTTTCTTAAGTATGACCATGGACGTTTGGCAAAAAAGCCTGAAATTCATTCTGTCGCGCTGTTTATGGAACATCAGTATGCAAAAAAGACCGTCATATTGACAGTCTCCTGCATGCCTCATAAAACTGTTATGTGCAGCTTATATTTTTGCAACTTTATCTTTAGGAAACGCATGAAAATCGAGTATTTGCCTCTGGCTACGGATTACACAGCCTACGGGCCCATGCTATACCACCGGATACAGTGTTGGAATCGCCCCGGTACAACGTTTCGTAAATACCCGTATACTAAGCGCCTGATATTTGTGTGCAAGGCGGCTTCCGTCGATGATGCGGCGGCATCGTCAACTGAAGCGGGCGCAGCTATGGCGCAAATAGCGGGTACTTAGTGTTTGAGTATCTGCGAAATGCTGTACCAGTACAGCCTTGCGTAAATATTGTTAGATTCAGCACCCGTTATTTATGCAAGGTTGGCCATGCTTTCCGGGACGCTCTCCTGATATTCCACGCCGCCCGTTTCCTCTGTGGCGGATTCCCCCGCATCCTGGGATTCCTGCGTTCCCGGGCCGTAATCAGCCGGCCTTACTTCCTGGGAAAGCTCCTCCTCCGTTTCTTTCTCCGCATTAGGCGCTGCCAGATCCTCAGTGTTTCCTTCCATAACCGGCCTTGCCACCGCTACCGCCCGTTCCAGTGTCAGCCCACTCATGACGACCATCTTCCTGGATGACGAGGCGTGGACGATCATCCCGTCCCCGGCCACCATCGCGACATGGGAGATGTTCTTATATCGCCCATTCCGCTTATAAGAATAAAAGATCAGGTCGCCAGGTCTTAAGTCGCTGCCAGATATGTCCCTTCCTGTGCTTTCCAGATAATGGGCGATGTCGGCCGCCGTATGCCCCCCTACCGGGTCGATATTGACGCCTGCTTCCAGATAGGACCAGTATACTAAGGACGAGCAGTCATAGGCGATCCCAGAGTCACGTCTTGCCTGGGAATACGGGTATCCCAGCCGCCGCTGTGCCGCCTGGACAGCGCCGAGGGCTCCGGGCATTACTTCCCCGGTGCAGGACATTGCCTGGTATACGGTGGTATCAATGCCCTCATCTGGCTGCCACTGCTCCTGCATTTCTCCATCGTCCGTCTGGGGCGTTTCGACAAAACGGTCTTCCTCCTTTATGAGCCCCCTCATGAGCGATCCCATCCGGTCTGTCCAGTCATCCGGAAGCTCCGTGGCCCCGGTAAGCTTGTAATACATCTCTTCCGTGTAGATGTACCCTTTCTCCCTGTAGTCCGGGTTTCCGCTGTCCTCCTTGCTGTAATCCGCCAGATGCTTGATCCTGGCCATCAGCTCCGCCCGCTCCCTTGGATTTTCCGATTCCGGCTGCGTGACAGTCTCTCTTTCTGACCATATCCCCTCTCCTGTTTTTTCCTTCCCGTCTGCAGCCGTACCCGTACCGCTCTGTTCCCCGGAACCGGCGTCTTCCATGTACGCTGCCTCCACAGGTGCATAAGCGGCCACGTCTGTCCCTGTCTGCCCCTGATCTGCCTGAGCCATCCCCAGACCGAACACAATAATGCACGGGCACATCACCACGGCAAGCGCCACGCCGGCCGCCCTGAAAAAATTTCTGTTTTTTGTCTTCTCAATCACGGCTTCTTTTCTCTCCTTTCCTGCCTTGAAGTATGCGCCATGCCGGCGGCTTTTCAGTATGCCCTGGCGGATAGCTTATTTTGCTGTGCATTTTGTGTACTGACAGGCGTTTTGGCATATCTGTGACTGGAAATGTTTATCCGCACAAAAAAGCCCCGTTTCCGGGACTTTTTGAAAACAATTCATTTGTTGTTTTAGAGCTGGACAGCCTCCTTTACTGTCCAGCGCCTTACGGCTTAAGCTTTACAACCTCTGCCCCATGCCCTGTGAATTCGTCCAGCATGTCTTTTTCTTCCTGCCTTAATTTCTCCGTAAACGCTTCCACGGCCGTTTTTCCGGCTTCTTTTAAAATGTCCAGTTCCTCCGCAGACAGTTTTTCCACCGAACCCAGCTTAATCAGCGCCTCGCAGGGGGAAACCAGATGGGAATCCGCCACAATATACGGGGCCGCTTCCCAAAGGGCGTTCTCCTGGTAGAAGCGGCAGTCCCGCTCCACGCCGTCCAGAGTTCCTGACAGGAGCGCGTCTCTGATATCTACCGAGGGAAGGTAATCATAGATTCCCCCAATCCGGTCAACATACTCTGCACTCTCATCATTCGCCTCCCCGGCGACCCGCTTACCCCTGACGCTCATTCTGTTCTCCTTTAAGAACAGGTGGCTGAACCCGTCTTCCGCAAAGAAAAGCCCCCTGGCTCCCAGCCCGGTCTTCTCTGGTTCCTCCAAAAGGGTTTCAGCCTCCCTGGACGAAGCCCATTTCAGGAATCCGGCATGTCCGTCAAAAGAGTATGGTTCCAGGAGTTTCCCCGTATCCGGGCATCCGGCATCCGCCAGGTCACGGACCGGCGCCAGCATGATATCCACCGCGTTGGATCCATCGCCGATGGAGCTGATAAGCTCCGCGCTGCGCCCCAGCAGCCCGTTCTCATAGATGTCAATGGAAAGACTCCCTCCTGACATCTCCTCCACGTTCTCTTTATATGCCATGGCAAGCTTCCCGTAGGGAGCATCTAACGGCGCCTCCACCGCCATGACCAGGGTTTTCTTAACCTCTGTCCTGCTATAGCCTCCGGGTTCTTCCGGCAAGCTGCTTTCTCTTTCTCCTGGGTATCCTGGTTCCGTTCTGCCCGGATCTGTCCCCCAGTTCCTTTTTGCCAGGACAAGGCCTGCTATCACCATGCACAAAATCAGGATAACAGAGATCCCGATCTGGCGCTTTTGCTTTCTTTTCATATTTATATCCATTCCTTTCGCTTCGCTCAGGCACAAAACGTAATGAACATGGTTTCCCTGAGCCTATTTTTTCTTTATAATTCTTCTTGTAGGGAACTCGGTATACTACAAATCACGGGGAGGTG